>CAZTUG010000022.1:0-27681 GCA_964615955.1 uncultured Roseicyclus sp. | reverse complement strand
CACCGATCCGGTCACCGATCCGGTCACCGACCCCAGGCCGGAACCGAACCCATCCCTGCTCGGCGCGGCCCTGCGCATGGGGCTGCGCTTCGCGGTGGTCGCGGTCCTGGCCTATGGCGCCCATGTCCTGATCGGACTTGCCATGGACCTGTCCGAGCGCCTGTCCGGGCCGGAGGCCACCGCGATGCAGACCGCGATGCTGCTGAGCGCGCTCATGCTCTACGCGCTGCTGATCGCCATTCCCTTCGTGCCGGGGCTGGAGATCGGGCTGGCCCTGCTGCTGCTGCGCGGGGCCTCCATCGCGCCGGCCGTCTACGGGGCGACGGTCGCGGGGCTCCTGCTGGCCTTCACCATCGGGCGGATCGTGCCCGAAGCCTCCATCGTGCGGTTGCTGTCGGACCTGCGCCAGCGCCGGGCCGCCGCGCTTGTGTCGGATTACACCGGTCTGTCCGTCCCGCACCGCCAGGCCAGGCTGGAGGCGCACCTGCCGCGCTGGGTGGCCGTGCCGTTGATCCGCTACCGCTACGTCTGTCTTGCGGCGCTGCTGAACCTGCCCGGCAACGTGGTGTTCGGCGGCGGCGGCGGGCTCATGCTGATGGCCGGGCTCAGCCGCCTCTACAGCCCGAGCAAGACCGTGCTGACGCTGACCTTCGCCGTCCTTCCGGTGCCGCTGGTGATCTGGTGGCTCGGCCCGGGCCTGCTGTCATGAAACCATCATGGGCCTGACGCGTCCGGCTTGATCCAGATCAGGGCCATGGGCCCCTGCCTGGTGTCCCATGGCCGCGCCGATCAACCGCCGGAGCCGTGCCCATGACCGCCCCCCTCGACGGGATCACCGTCCTCGACCTCACCCATGTGCTTGCCGGGCCGTTCTGCACCCGGACGCTGCGCGGCATGGGCGCGCGGGTCATCAAGGTGGAACGCCCGGGCACCGGCGACGACACCCGCGCCTTTCCGCCCTTCCGCGCCGGTGACAGCGCCTATTTCGACGGCCTGAACCACGGCAAGCAGTCCATCGCGCTGGACCTGCGCGCGCCCGACGACCGCGCCATCCTCGACCGTCTGCTGTCGCGCGCCGACATCCTGGTGGAGAATTTCCGCCCCGGCGTCATGGACCGCCTCGGCCTTGGCTGGGAGACGCTCCATGCCCGCCATCCCCGGCTGATCTGCGGCGCGGTGTCGGGGTTTGGCCAGACCGGGCCGGACGCGCTCAAGCCCGCCTATGACATGGTGGTGCAGGCCCGTGGCGGCGTCATGTCCATCACCGGCGAGGTCGGACGCGACCCGGTCCGCGTCGGGGCCTCCGTGGGCGATATCGTCGCGGGCATGTTCCTGACCGAGGGGCTTCTGGCCGCCCTCCATGACCGGCACCGGACCGGCCTGGGGCGCATGGTGGACGTGGCGATGCTGGATGGGCAACTGGCGATCCTCGAACATGCCGTGGCCATGGTTTCGGTCGGCCAGCCCGCGCCCGGACCCAACGGCGCGCGGCATCCCTCGATCACGCCGTTCGAGTCGTTCCACGCCGAGGATGGGCTCTTCGTCATCGCCGCCGGGAACGATGCGCTGTTCGCGAAACTCTGCGCCGCCCTCGGGCAGCCGGACTGGGCCAGCGACCCGCGCTTCGCCACCAATGCCGCCCGCTGCACCCATGTCCGCCAGCTCAAGCGCATGATCGAACTGGTGACGCTGCATCGCCCCGCCGCCCACTGGATCGCCCTGCTGGAGGATGCGGGCATCCCCACCGGCCCGATCCAGACCGTGGCTCAGGCCATGGCCGATCCGCAGATCCTTGCCCGCAACATGGTGGTGGAGATCGCGCCCCGCCCCGGCCAGACGCCCCTGAAGACCGCCGGGAACCCGATCAAGATGACCGGCCTGCCCGACCCGTCCACGCGCCCGCCCGCGCCCACGCTCGATGGCGACCGCGCCGATATCCTGCGCTGGCTGGACGATTCGGCAGCAGGCTGACGCTCTCCGCCTCCGCAAGGACGCATTTCGGATGTCCGCGCCCGCGCACTGCGCTAGTGTTCGGCAGAGTCACAACACCGCGCGGACCAACACGCCCATGAGCAGCCAAGACCCCCTCGTCATCTTCACCCCCTCCGGCAAGCGCGGCCGCTTCGCCACCGGCACCCCGATCCTGACCGCCGCGCGGCACCTGGGCGTCGATCTGGATTCGGTTTGCGGCGGGCGCGGCATCTGCTCCAAATGCCAGATCGCGCCCGCCTACGGCGATTTCCCCAAGCACGGCGTCACCGTGCGCGACGGCGCGCTCAGCGACTGGAACGAGGTCGAGGCCCGCTATGACCGCGTGCGCGGGCTCAAGGAAGGCCGCCGCCTCGGCTGCCAGGCCAAGGTCATGGGCGATATCGTCGTCGACGTGCCCCCCGAAAGCCAGGTCCACCGCCAGGTCGTGCGCAAGGCGGCCTCCGCCAAGCCGATCACCATGGACCCGGCCACGCGCCTGATGATGGTCGAGGTGGTGGAGCCCGACATGCACGAACCCTCCGGCGACATGGAGCGGGTCGCGGCCGCGCTGAAAGCGCAATGGGGGATCGACACCGTGCTGGCCCCCCTGCCCGTCCTCAAGACACTGCAACCGGCGCTGCGCAAGGGCAACTGGCAGATCACCGTCGCGCTGCACCAGCCGGCGGGCTCCGATGTCAGCCATGTCCTCGCCGTCTGGCCCGGCTTCCACGAGGGCGGGCTCTACGGTCTCGCCATCGACCTCGGCTCCACCACAATCGCCGCGCATCTGTGCGACCTGACCGACGGGCGCGTGCTGGCCTCCTCCGGGCTGATGAACCCGCAGATCCGCTTCGGCGAAGACCTGATGAGCCGCGTCAGCTATGTCATGATGAACCCCGGCGGCGATGCCGAGATGACGGGCGCCGTGCAATCCGCGCTCAACATGCTGGCCACCCAGATCGCGTCGGAAGCGGGCATCGACCCGCGCCTGATCTTCGAAACGGTGGTGGTCTGCAACCCGGTGATGCACCACCTGCTTCTGGGCATCGACCCGGTGGAACTGGGGCAGGCCCCCTTCGCGCTCGCCACCTCGGGCAGCCTGCGCCTCGGCGCGCCCGAAATCGGGCTGACCGGCATCGCGCCCACGGCGCAGGTCTACATCCTGCCCTGCATCGCGGGCCATGTCGGCGCGGATGCCGCCGCCGTGGCGCTGGCGGAAGAACCGCAGACCTCCGACGACCTCGTGCTGGTCGTGGACGTGGGCACCAATGCCGAGATCCTCCTGGGCGACAAGACCGGCGTGCTCGCCTGTTCCTCGCCCACCGGCCCGGCCTTCGAGGGCGCGCAGATCAGCGCGGGCCAACGCGCCGCCCCCGGCGCCATCGAACGCATCGAGATCGACCCCGTCACCAAGGAACCGCGCTTCCGCGTCATCGGCTCAGACCTGTGGTCCACCGAGGACGGCTTCGCCGAGGCCACCGGGGACACCGGCATCACCGGCATCTGCGGCTCGGGCATCATCGAGGCGGTGGCGGAAATGCGCATGGCGGGCCTGCTCGACGCGTCGGGCCTGATCGGCTCGGCCGAGGCCACCGGCACCCCGCGCTGCGAGCCCACGGACCGCACCCATGCCTACCTGATCCACGACGCCACCGATATCGGCGGGCCGCGCATCTGCGTGACGCAGGGCGATATCCGCGCCATCCAGCTCGCGAAATCCGCGCTCTATGCCGGCGCGCGCCTGCTGATGGACCAGCGCGGTGTCGACCACGTGGACCGCGTCGTGCTGGCGGGGGCCTTCGGCGCGCATATCTCGCCCAAACACGCCATGGTTCTGGGCATGATCCCCGACGTGCCGCTGGACCGCGTGCAATCGGCCGGCAACGCGGCCGGCCACGGCGCGCGCATCGCGCTGTGCAACCGCGCCGCGCGCACGCGGATCGAACAGGTCGTGGGCCAGATCCACAAGGTCGAGACGGCGATCGAGCCGAAATTTCAGGAACATTTTGTCAACGCCAACGCCATCCCCCACGCCACCGATCCGTTCCCGGAACTGTCGAAGATCGTGACGCTTCCGGCGGTGCATTTCGGACAGGGCGGCGCGCCCGGCGCAAGCGGGCGCAGGCGTCGGTCGCGGGGCTGAAAGCCCCGGCGCGGGCGGTCAAGCGCCGGATCAGGCCGAAAAATTCAGGCGGCAGCGGCCTGCCTGCGCGCGCGCAACACGCCAAGCAGGCCGAGCCCGCCCACAAGCAGCGGCAATCCGGCCGGAAGCGGCACCTGCGCCCCAACCTCCACGCCGGTGATGGCGTCGGCGGGAGAAAACTCCTGTAGCCCGGCGCCTGCGAACAAGGTGAACTGGCAATTGCTCACCGAACAGTTGCCCAAACCCACAAAGGATGTGGAAACCGGCCCGGCAGACCCCAGGTTCGGCGCAGCGAAGTCCATAACGATAACTTCCGCACCGAAGAGGTCGGGACCCGATCCCGCCCTCGCCACCGTGAATGTAAATCCGAAGTTTCGGCGCGTCGCCACATTATAGAGGCCGTCGCGCGGCCCCGCGCCGTTCACCGTCAGCATGAAATTGGAACTGGTCTGCGTGACCGTATCGAATTGGAAGCTGCCATTGATCGTCACGGCGTCGAAGGTAATCCCGCCACCGTCGATCGTGTAATTGACCGTTGCCGCAGAGGCTGCAGAAGGCAGCGCCAGGGCCGCGCAAAACGCCAACCCTTTCAGAAATCCGGTCATGTTCCGTCCCCAGTCCAATTATGATTGTTGATCGGAGAACAGTTACCCGGATCACCGGCCACGTCAACTTGCGATCGACGCGCGTCGCGCCGGCATCTTCCCAAGCGGCGCGATCACGCACGTGTCAGCCCGCCCCGCCGCCCCTTCGGCCACAACGCGGGCCAGCATCCGCTCGCCGGGTCGCCCCCGCCCGACACGGCCCTCCCGCAGTCCCGGACCGCGCCCGATCCGGCCGCCCGCGATCCGCGCCGCCCCACCCGGTGCCTGGCATGCGCCCACACCCGCCGGGACCGATCGGTGTATGCACAGGATGTGTACAGGGTGTGTACGGGTTGTGCGGCTCGGTTCGGGGGCCGCAGCGCGCTTGACGCCCCGTTTCCACTTGCGTATTCCAGCGCTGGTGCGGGTATGGTGAAAAGGTATCACGAAAGCTTCCCAAGCTTCAGTTACGGGTTCGATTCCCGTTACCCGCTCCACGTTTCCTGCCCATCCGCGCAGTGCCCTCAGACGGCAAAATGCGCAACAAGATCAGGCACATCCGCCCAATCGTCAAAGGCCGCAGCATGGGGCAGATCGGCCAACGGCGCCTTGCGGTATCCTTCGGTGTGAAGCACCAACGCCACCCCCGCGCGCGCCGCCGTTTCGGCATCCACCTCGCTGTCGCCCAGGTAGAGGCGCGGTCCCTCGCCCAGTCCCGCGAAGGCCGCGTGCAGCGGCGCGGGATCGGGTTTGCGAACCCCCAAGCTGTCCCCCCCCAGAACCGTCTCGAACATGTCCTCCCACCCGAAATGAGCCAGCACATTTCGCGTCGGGCCAAGCGGCTTGTTGGTGCACAAGCCAAGCCGGTGCCCGCCGCGGCGCAGGGTCTCCAGCGCTTGTTGCACGCCTTCGTATCGCTGTGTCAGGGCAACCGCCCCGTCGTAATGGTGCATGAAACGCTGGATCAGCGGGGTCGGGTCGTCAAGCACGCGCGCGGCGGCCATCCTTTTGACGAAGATGTGCGCCCCCGCGCCCACGAAGCTTCGCACCTGCGCCAGCGACAGGGGCGCCGCGCCCACCTCCGCCAGCGTCAGGTTCGCCGCCGCCGCGATATCTGGCGCACTGTCGATCAGGGTTCCATCGAGATCGAAAACGATGCGCGCCATGTTCTTTCCTTTCCTGCACTCCGCGCCTTGCGGTAGCTGTCCCCAAGGGGCGATACAAGGGCATGACCAATCCTGCACCGCTGCCCTATCACACACCTCTCGACGCTCCCGCACTCCGCGCCCTCGGCATCCCCGCACCGTGGAGCTTCGGGCTTGCCGACCGCGTTCGCTTCAGCGAACTCGACGCCATCGGCCACGTCAATCACACCGCTTACTTGCGCTGGTTCGAAAGCTTTCGCCTGCCCTACCTCGCGGCCCGCAGGGTAACGGATTACGGCCCCGCCTCGCCCCGCCTCGTCCTGCGGGAGGTCAGCTGCACCTACCGGGCCGAGATGGGCACCGACCTGACCGGAACCGGCCTCGACTATGTTGTGACGGGGCGCACGGTGCGGTTTCGCACAACCTCTTTCACCATGGAGTTCGCCGTCTGGTTGCCCGGCATACCAGCCGCCTGCACCGCCGAAGGCCGTGCCGGGGTTGTCCTGCTGAACAGCGACGCACCGGGGCGCTTTCCGATCCCCGAGGTCGGCATTGCCGCCTTCATCGCCGAGGATGGCGCCCTGCCCGATGCGTGACAAGGCAATGGAGGTTTTCACGCATTGCTGTTCGAACGGACCTTGCGCTTGCCTGTCGGTTTGGGAATCGGCGCCCACTGGCCTCACACAGGATCCAGTCAAACGATCGACGCGTCACATCAATCGTCCCATACGAACCGTTTTTTTTGATGTTCTAGAGGAGCTTGTTTCCATGCAAGATCACGTTTCCATTCTGACCGGCGCGGCAACGGTCAGTGTTCTGTTCGCCACATTGCTGGCCACACCAGCCTCGGCGGGTTTCGTCACTGTCAGCCGGTGCAACGCCGGTGGCGACAACGGTGCCCCGGTCCTGCACTTCGTGAATGACGGTGACAGGTTCACCGTCGCGATCGGAGAAAACAGCCTGACCCGCGACATCATTTTCAATGAGCGCGCCGCACTGGACTGGGCGGCAGCCTCCGGTCTGTTCCCGGACGGCACGATCTTCGGTGACTATGCCAACCGCATCTGCGGCTTGTTGCGGGAGGAAACCGTGGAACAGGTTGAATTCGAGCCGGAGCCAGAGGAACCGGAAACGCCCGAAGAACCGGATCAACCCAAACCGCCGGACCTGTAGATAAACGTGGAAGACCTGCTCTAGACACCAGGAACAATGGCCAATCAAGGCCGACGCAGCCAAGGTCGCGCCCGCCGGTTGTCTAGACTCCGCCCGCCGCGCGCACGGCGGCCACAAGAGCCAGTGTCGAACCGTCCTTGCCTGCGCCATCCTCCTTGCCGGTCAGCACCGGTTCCAAGGCCACGGCCAGTTCCTTGCCCAATTCCACGCCCCATTGATCGAAGGAATTGATCCCGAGGATCACGCCTTCCACGAAGACGCGATGTTCGTATAGCGCAATGATCTGGCCAAGAACGAAGGGGGTCAGTTGGTCGTAAAGCAACGTGGTGGAGGGGCGGTTGCCGGAAAAGACACGGTGCGCGGCCTGCCGCTCCAGCTCGGCCCCGGTGAGGCCCTTGGCCGCCATCAACGCACGGGCCTCTGCCAGCGTGCGGCCCCGCATCAGCGCCTCGGATTGCGCCAGACAGTTGGCAACCAGCAGCCGGTGGTGATGGGAAAGATGCGGTTCATGGCCGCGGGCCGCCACGAGGAATTCGCACGGGACCACGCGGGTGCCCTGATGGATCAGCTGGTAGAACGCGTGCTGGCCGTTGGTGCCGGGCTCGCCCCACACGATCGGTCCGGAATTGACCTTCAGCGCGGTGCCGTCCATGGCGACCGACTTGCCATTGCTCTCCATCTCAAGTTGCTGGAGATAGGCGGGTAAACGGGTGAGGCGCTGGTCGTAGGGCAACACGGCGCGGGTGGCATGGCCCTGCACCTGGTTGTGCCAGATGCCGACCAAAGCCAGAAGGACCGGCAGGTTGTCGGCAAGGTCCGCCTCTTGGAAGTGCCGGTCCATGGCGGCTGCCCCGGTGAGGAAGTCGTCGAATGCGTCCGGCCCCACGGCCAGCATCAACCCAAGTCCGATCGGTCCCCAGAGCGAGTAGCGCCCACCGACCCAACTCTCGAACCCGAAGACGCGGGAGGGGTCAATGCCGTAGTCGGCGGTCTTATCCGCGGCGGAACTCAGCGCCGCGAATTGTGTCCCGGGATCGGCAACGGAACGTTCCATCCAGCCCCGCGCGGTCTGCGCGTTGGTCATGGTTTCGATCGTGGTGAAGGTCTTGGACGCGACGATGACCAGGGTGCGTTCGGGATCAAGCAGTTGCAAGGTGTCGTTGATATCTGCTCCGTCCACGTTGGATACGAAGTGAACGCGCGGTCCGTCATGATAGGGTGCCAGGGCCAAAGTCGCCATCTTCGGCCCGAGGTCCGAACCGCCAATGCCGATATTCACCACATCCGTGTAGGTGCCGCCTTGCCCCGCGACCGCGCCCGAACGCACGGCGCGGGCGAAATCCGCCATGCGGGCGCGGGTTGCAAGCACGTCGGGCATGACGTCGGCGCCGTCGACAAGGATCGGGCCGGAAGGCGCGCGCAGGGCCGTATGCAGGACCGCGCGCCCCTCGGTCTCGTTGATCTTTTCGCCGCTAAACATCGCGGCGCGGCGGTCCTCCACCCGACGGGAGCGGGCCAATTCCAACAGCAGGGACAAGGCACCTGCGTCGATCTGCGTCTTCGAGAAGTCGAAGAAGAGACCGTCAGCTTCCACAGAAAACGCTGCCGCACGCTCCGCGTCGTCAAACAACTCGAGGATGCCGCGCGCCGCTGTCGAGCGATCATGGGCCTGCAATTCCTTCAAGATATCACTCATTTTCCCTACTCCGCCCAATGGACAGTGGCCCCTGACAAGACGGCGCGCACGGGTGCTTGCTCGGGCGGCAGGCGCCGCGCCCGCTCAAGCGCTTCGCGTTTCTCCGCACCGGTGATGACGACATGTTTGCTGAGCGCCCCGTTCAGGACCGGCGCGGTCAGGGTGATGCGAGGTTCTGCCGCGCCATCGGCCCGCATCGCCATCACATGCGGTGCATCGACAGCAAGGGCGGCCGAGAGGTTGTCCGCACCGGGAAAGAGGCTTGCGGTATGCATGTCCGCGCCCATGCCGAGTAGAAGGACCGAGATCGGCAGATGCCGATCAAGACCGGCCGCCAAGTCCTCCATCGCGTCCTCCGCCGACACACCTGCCTTGAACAATGGGATCAACGTTGCCTTGGAGGCCTTTGACACCAATAATCTTTTGCGCAGCAAGGCCGTGTTGGACCGGGGACTGTCTTCATCCACCCAGCGTTCATCGTTCAAGACCACAGCGACACGGTCCCACTCCAGTGCCTGCTCGCTCAGGACATCGAAGACAGGGCCGGGTGTCGTGCCACCGGGCACGCAGAAGGTGGCGCTGTCGTGGCGGCGCAATCGGTCGGCCAACTCCGCCGTCAGGATATCGGCGAGGTCCAACATCATGATCTCGCGGTCCGGATATTCGACGATCTCCATCACGACAGCTCTCTCCAGCGCCGCCCGTCGCGGTGCAACAGCATCAACGCCTCCTCGGGGCCGGTGGATCCGGCCTCGTAGGTCTGCGGTTTGTCGCCCCGCTCTGTCCAGTCCGCGATGATCGGGTCGGTCCATGCCCAGGCCGCCTCCACCTCGTCGCCGCGCATGAAAAGGGTCTGATTGCCGCGGATCACATCCATGATCAGCCGCTCGTAAGCGTCGGGCACATGCTCTGCATCGGGGCCGAGCGCCTCGGCGAAGGACATGTCAAGCGGCACGTCCACAAGACGCATGCCGCCCGGTCCCGGCTCCTTGATGGTCACGCGCAGATCGATGCCTTCGTCAGGTTGCAGGCGGATCGACAGGACATTGGCCTTGCTGCCGGCATCCGCCTCGAAGATCGAATGCGGCACCTTCTTGAAATGCACGACGATCTCGGACTTCCGCGCGCGCAGGCGCTTGCCCGTCCGCAGGTAGAACGGCGTGCCCTGCCAGCGCCAGTTGGCGATGTGCAGTTTCATGGCGATATAGCTTTCGGTGAGGCTGGCAGGATCCTCGACATCCTCAAGGTAGGAATGCCCTTTCGCCTTGTCATATTGCCCGCGCACCATGTCGTCGGGGCCGACTGGATCCAACGCCCGGATCACCTTCAGCTTCTCGTCGCGCACGGCGTCGGGTTCGAACTTGTTGGGAGGCTCCATCGCGGTCAGGCACAGGAGCTGCATCAGGTGGTTCTGCACCATGTCCCGCATTGCGCCTGCTTTGTCGTAATAGGCGCTGCGCCCACCGACGCCGACTTCCTCGGCCACGGTGATCTGCACGTGATCGACATATTGCGCATTCCAGAGAGGCTCGAACAACACGTTGCCGAAGCGGATCGCCATCAGGTTCTGGACCGTTTCCTTGCCAAGGTAATGGTCGATCCGGTAGATCTGGTGTTCGTCGAAATGCTCCGCCAAAGTCGCGTTGAGCGTTTTCGCTGTCTCGAGATCGCGACCGAACGGTTTTTCCACCACGATCCGCGCCTCAGGACGCGCGATACCATGGGCGTGCAAGCGTTCGGCGAGGGCGCCGAAAAGGCTTGGGCCGACCGAAAAATAAAAGGCCTGCACCACGTCAGGGCGCATCATGCCTTTTAGGTCGACCCAACCGCCTTCACCCATCGCATCGATCGGCAGATAATCCAGACGCTCGATGAAATCGTTGATGGACGCCTTGTCCTTCTGCTCCTCGGGTCGGAGGAACTCCTTGAAGGCCGCACGAACCCATTTCGCCCAAGCCTCGCCGTCCTGATCCGTGCGCGCCGCACCGATGATGCGGGCGTCCCCGGGCATCTGCCCGTCACGGAACCGGCGGTAGAGTGCGGGCAGGATCTTGCGCCGGGCCAGATCGCCCGTGCCGCCAAAAATCACGAGGTCAAAGGGATCGACTGGAATAACGCGTGAGACCATGGGATGCTTCTCCTGCAATTCATCTGCCTGCACGCCTGTCGAAGTGACATGTCCATGAGGCGTTAGCGCTAACGGCGCCGTTCTATCCGAGTTGTCCCGGCGATGTCTAACAAAACTGCGAGGCACGGCAAAACCCGCGCGCATCTGACCATCAGCGATCCCGCCTCCCGCCCGCCCGACCCTTCGGCGCAAGCGCTTCCGCCAGGTCCGGGTCCCGCAAGTGCTTCGGCATTCCCATGCTCACCTCAGGGCTGCATCGCGCAGATCAATTCGAACATCACCGACGCGCCAAGCCACGCGGTGATCCCGCCATTGTCGAAGGGCGGCGCGACCTCCACCAGATCGGCGCCGATCAGGTCAAGCCCCCGGAGCGCCCGAACGCACTGAATCGCCTCGAACGACGTCGGACCGCCCACTTCCGGCGTGCCCGTGCCCGGTGCATAGGCCGGATCGACGAAATCTATATCGAAACTGGCATAGGTCGGTCCATCGCCCGCCACTTCGCGCGCCACTTGCATGGTGCTGGCCCAACCCCGTTCCATGCACTCCTCGATCGGCAGGATGCGGACACCCTTCTCCGCCCCGTAATCGAAATCCGCCGTATTGTAACTTGTCCCACGCATGCCCGCCATGACGGTCCGGTGCGGGTCGATGCAGCCTTCCTCGATCGCCTGACGGAACGGATTGCCGTGGGTCAGGGTCTTGCCGCCGAAATACGGCGGATAAAGGTCGGTGTGACTGTCCAGCAGCACAAGTCCGAACGCCTCCCCGCGCGCCTTTCGCAACTCCCGCAACACGGTCAGCGTGCACAGGTGATCGCCGCCAACCATGAAGGGCCGTATACCCTGCGCCAAGGCGTCGGCGATGAAGGCCTGCGCGTTGCCCAAGGCCTCGTCCTGGTCCACCGGGCTCATCGCCACATCGCCCAGATCGGCCACCCGCGCCGACTTGAACGGCTCCTGCCCCGTGGCGCGGTTGCGCTCGCGGATCATGGTGGAGGCGTCGCGAAGTGCGCGCGGCCCATGTCGTGCGCCCGGGCGATTGGAGGTCGCCCCATCCCACGGCAACCCGAATATCCCGATATCGACATCCGCACGCCGCGCATGGTCGGCCGGCAGATAGGGCAGCCGCATGAAACTCGGCACGCCCGCATAGCGCGGCAGGTCGGTGCCCGAGGGCGGCTGGAAGAACGGATCGGACATGGGAGTTCCCTCTGCAGAATGCTCTGGACGCTATCGCCCCACCGCTGCGCTGTCACCCCGCCCTTTAACTTTCCCGAATTCCTCCGGGGGTTTGGGGGCTGGCCTCCAAGCCGACGCCTGCAAAGACGCTAAGCTTCCAGTTCCTGGTCCCAGTAGAGGTAATCGAGCCAGCTTTCATGCAGGTAGTTCGGCGGAAACTTGCGCCCGCCGTTGCGCAATTCTTCCGCGCCCGGTTGGCGCGGTGCGCGACGCAGCGACATGCCCGATTGCCGCAAGCTTTTCGACCCTTTGCGCAGGTTGCACTTCGAACAGGCCGCGACGACATTCTCCCATGACGTCACCCCGCCCCGCGCCCGCGGCACAACATGGTCGAAGGTCAGATCGCCCTTCGCGCCGCAATACTGGCAACTGAATTCATCGCGCAGGAACAGGTTGAACCGGGTGAAGGCTACGCGCTTTTGCGGCTTCACATAATCCTTCAGCACCACCACCGACGGGATGCGGATCGCGGTCGATGGCGAATGGACGAACTCGTCATATTCCGCAACGATCTGCACGCGATCGAGCCAGACCGCCTTCACCGCTTCCTGCCACGGCCAGAGCGACAGGGGATAGTAGCTGAGTGGCCGGTAATCCGCGTTCAACACCAAGGCCGGGTTCTGGCGTAGCGCGCCCGGTTCCCGCACGAAGGTGGTCCTGAACTCGATCTCTGTGGCTGCCTGCATCGGATACTCCGCTTCCACCCTGCTGCCTTTGTCGGCGCCAGAGCGGGAGCACCCGCCCCAGCCAATTGCGGCCACTATATATAGGTGTTTGTAACGGGCAAGTGAAAGGATGTGCCATTTCTTCTCACAACCTCAGGACGAAAATGACGCCAGCCGCAATCCCCCGACGACCCACGGGCCGCGCGCGCCATGCGCGATGTGACAGGCAGGATACCGAGCGTTGTGAATAGCTCGCTCATCGGGCAGAAGCAGTTTCGCTCTGGATGCCCTGAAATGCCGTATCGGGCGGGATCGGCGCTTCCCTTATCCTTGCGTGCGGCCTGGCATGACCCGGGCATGAAGCAGACAGACGCTCATGCCCCCAGCTTCTCCCGCAGGAATGCCAGCGCCACAGACAACCCGTCCGGTGCGATGCCATGTGCCGTGCCTTTCATCACATGGGCGTAAACCTCGGTCCACCCGGCTGCCTGCAAGCCCTCTGCCGCGTCGGGCAGTGATTGCACCGGCACCACGTCATCCTGATCGCCATGGATCAGCAGGACCGGCGGCCGCACGACCACCTCGTCAACCAGCGATTCCGGCTGCAGCAGGCGGCCCGAAAAGCCCACGACACCCGCAAAGCTCTCGGCTCGGCGCGGTGCCACATGCAGCGCGATCATCGTGCCCTGGCTGAACCCCACGAGCGCTGTCTGCGCCGCCGTCACGCCATTCTCGGCCATCACCCGATCCAGGAAGGCATTCAGGTCGCGCACGGCGCGCGCCATCCCCTCCGCCGCCGCCTCCTCCGAGGAGCCGTCGATCCACGGGATCGGAAACCATTGGAACCCCATCGGGTTCATCCCGCAACGCTCGGGCGCGTTGGGGGCCGCGAAGACCGTATCGGGCAAATGCTCTGCCAGCGGATCGGCCAGTCCAAGCAGATCGCCCCCATCGGCTCCGTAGCCGTGCAGGAAGATCACGAGGCTTTCCGTTTCGCCGGAATGCGACCCTTTCACCTTGTAGTCCAAGACCTTGCTCACAACGCGCCCTCTCGTTTCGTTCGCATCCGGTAGTAAGCCCAGAGCGCCCGCGCGGCAATGGCGCGCACCGGGCTCCAGGCGTCGGCCAGGGTGCGCATGTCGCGTTCCACGGGACGCCCGGGCAGATCAAGCAGCAACTTCGCCCCTTCCTGCAACGCCAGGTCACCGGCAGGAAACACATCCGCATGTCCAAGCGCCGACAGGGCGTAGACCTCGGCCGTCCAGCGCCCGATGCCGGGGACGGCGACAAGGGCCGCAATCGCATCCTCCGATGGCAGAACACGCAGCGCATCGAAATCGAGGTCGAACTCCGCCAGCGTCCGGGCATAGCGCAGCTTTGTGCGCGACAAGCCGCATGCGACCAGATCCGCGTCCCCGGCGCGCCGCACCGCCGCCGCCTCTACCAGTCCCGCCGCCTCCAGCCGCCCCCAGATTGCCGCCGCCGACGCGGTGGAGACCTGTTGGCCCACGATTGCCTGTAGCAGCGTCCCGAATCCGTCCGGCCTGCGGCGAAGTGGCAGAGGCCCCGCGACCCCGGCAAACCGGGGCTCGATCTCCACCAGCCGTGCGAACCCGACCGCGACATCGGCCTCCGTTTCGATCCGTTGCACCCCTTTTCCCATTCATCCTTCCTGAAAACACGCATCGCGGCCACGACAGCAGCCGGGCGTCCTGCAGCATCGCCAGCAGTGCACGGGCCATCTGGACCCTTCCGAACAATCCCTATACCGAATGCGCCATGACCGACACCACCCCGCCCTCCGCCGTCGATACCAACCAACGCGCCCGCCGCAATGTGCTGATCCTCGTGATGGCGCAGGCTTTTCTCGGCAGCCAGATGCCAATGATCTTCGTCATCGGCGGCCTTGCCGGGTTGATGATTGCGCCATCCCCGGCGCTGGCGACGATCCCGATCTCGTTGATTGTCTTCGGCTCCATGACGACGGCCCCTTGGCTGTCCTGGGTGATGCAGCGATATGGGCGCAAGGTGGGCTTCTTTGCCGGGGCTTTTGGCGGTGGCCTCGGCGCGGCGTTGGCGGCCTTTGGGCTTTGGATCGACAGCTTCCCGATCTTTCTCGCGGGCTCCTACTTTACCGGCATCTACATGTCGGCGCAGGGATTCTATCGGTTCGCGGCCACCGACACCGCCTCGGAGGGGTACAGGCCAAAAGCGATTTCCTATGTCATGGCGGGCGGTCTTCTGTCCGCCTTCATCGGCCCGCAGCTGGTCAAGGCCACGTCCGAGGGGCTGGTGGTGCCCTTCGTGGGGACATACCTTGCCGTGCTGGTCATCAATCTTGTCGGCTCAAGCCTCTTCGCCTTCCTCGATCTGCCCAGACCGGCGCCGCCCGCAGCCGACGCCCCGCGCGGCCGCAGCCGGTCCGAGATGCTGCGCGATCCCCGCATCGTCGTTGCGATGATCTGCGGCGCCGTCTCCTATGCGCTGATGAACCTGATGATGACCTCGACGCCGCTCGCCGTCGTGGGCTGCGGCTTCACCACCGGAAACGCGGCCGATGTGGTCTCGGCCCATGTCATCGCCATGTTCGCGCCCTCTTTCTTCACCGGTCACCTGATCGCGCGCTTCGGCTCCACCAAGATCGTTGCCACCGGCCTTGCCCTGCTGGGGGCAGCGGGGGCAGTCGCATTGACCGGCGTGGAGCTGTTCCAGTTCTTCGGCGCCCTTGTCCTGCTGGGGATCGGCTGGAATTTCGGGTTCATCGGAGCCACCGCGATGCTGACCGCCGCCCATCGACCGGAGGAGCGGGGCATGGTGCAGGGCATGAACGATTTCGTGGTCTTCGGATGCGTCACCGTCGCCTCGCTCAGCTCCGGCGTGCTGATGTATTCAGGTGGCGAGAATGTCGCGCAGGGCTGGACCTCGGTGAATCTGGCCATGCTGCCGTTTCTTGCGTTGGCGGGGGCGGCGTTGATCTGGCTGTCGCTGCGCCCGAACACGCAAACCGTCTGATCCGACCGCACCAACAAGTTCCCTTCAAAGCCGCCCGACCAACGCCGCGGCCATCAACGACAAGCTCTCCCGCATCGGGGATGGTGCAAGTCGCCCCTCGGCCACGGCCAACGGATCGCGCGCCGCGCGAGCAAGGATCGCGCGGCTTCCCGCTGCCTCCAGCAGCGCGGCACGGACCGGCAGCGGCGGCAACCGACGGGGCATGGCGGAGAGCGTGGCCTGAGCAAGTCCCGCGACCGTCGCAGGGCGTCCATCGACCAGCGGCACCCTGCCCCGGGCTTCCAGTTCAGGCACCGCCATCAGGAAGCGCGCAAGCCCCGCGCCCGAGCCGATGGCCCACAGCCCGTCATCGGCAACCCCGCCGAAAGCACGGCAGGCCACCGCCATCAGGTTGGCCGACGTGTGGCGCAGGTAGTCGGCGAAATGGTCCTCATCCTCGAAGCCGTCCTTGTGAATGTCCCATCGCCGTGCCGCGACCAACTGGTCGAGCAACGCAACCCCCTCGGCATCCAGAAACCCGAGCGCGTCGACTACCTCATGACGACGCGCGCGGCCTGCGGCAATCTCCTCCAGCGCATCGCGCCACCATTGCAGGCGCATCTCGGCTATCATCGGCTCCTCGGTCAGCCAAGGCGCGCGGGAAACCTCGATGTTGAAGGCATAGAGCGGCAGCAGGACCTTGCGTTCCGCAAGGGGTGCGGCCATGGCAGCGCGGAACCGGCGCGGGTCGCCGCGCGCGACCAGATCGGCGCAAGCTTGCAGGCTCATGCCGGTCGGACGACGGACAGCAGATACCCGGTTTCGGCGCGATGGAGGCGCCAGTTCTCGATCTCTTCGCGTGCTTCATCGAGTGCGGCAATCATCGACGCATCAGCGCCCTTGCGCAGCTTCTGGATCCGGTCCTGCATCGGGCGATAGTAGCTTTCCCATGCGACGTCCGAAAGTCTGCGCGTGGCAAGTGTCTGGAATCCGGCACGGGTGACCTGTGCCGCGATGCCCTCTGCATCGGAAAGGCGCGCGTATCCGTTCCAGAACGCCACGGCGCCGTCCGAGGGAGATGCAGCGAACAGGCATGGCTCGGAAAAGGCGATGGCACCGCCCGGGGCCAGGCTGTCGCGCCAGCCCTTCAGCGCGGCCTCGATGCCGACGAAATAAACGGCGCCCGCGCACCAGATGAAATCGAAAGGCCCTCGGGGCGAGAGGTAATCGCCCGTCAGGAGGGTCACACGGTCGTTCTTCCCCCAACGGGCAGTGGCGGCTACGATGAAGGGCGGATGCAAATCGATGGCGGTGACATGGCCGCGCGCAGCTACGCGCAGCAACGCCCCTATATCGCCGCCGGGCCCGGAAGCGGCATCGAGGATCAGCGCGCGGGACTCCGTTCCAGCGACCTCGGCGGCCCAGGCCACATCGGCGGTTTCCCCCGGTCCTTCGCGCGGCAGGTCGGCGTGGATGGTGAAGAATCGATCGGGCTCGAAGGTGGTCATGGCCAATCCCCGCATGGGTCGGTGAAGGTGGGGTGATCGGGCAGGACCCGTTCCACCGCCGGGCTGCCGATGGCGCGGGACGCGACATTGCACCGGCGCGCGGGGGTCAGGGCTGCAGACTGCGCAGCATGCAGCCAGGCTGACGTGGAGAGGGCGGATGTCATCGCACATGCGCTCCTTCATGGATGAGCTTCCAGGTGATGGCGTCCAGAAGCGCCTCGAAACTGGCGTCCACGATATTGGCCGAAACGCCGACGGTCGACCAGCGTCGCCCGGTGCTGTCCTCGCTGTCGATGATGACACGGGTGACGGCCTCGGTCCCGCCTTGCGTGATGCGGACCTTGAAGTCCACGAGGCGGATATCCTCTATGAGGCCCTGATACGGCCCCAAATCCTTGGCCAGCGCCTTCGACAGCGCGTTGACCGGACCACGATCGGTGCCATCGGCATCGAGGCTTTCGCTGACCGACAGCTTCTTCTCGTCGCCGATCTTCACCACGACGACCGCCTCGGAGAGGCTGACCATGCGGTCATACTTGTTCTTCCGCCGCTCCACCGTGACCTTGTAGCGTTTCACCTCGAAGAAGGTGGGCAGCAGGCCGAGGGTACGGCGGGCGAGGATCTCGAAGCTCGCCTGGGCCGTGTCGTAGCTGTAGCCCTGGTCCTCTCGCTCCTTGATCTGGTCGAGGATCAAGGGCAGCGCGGGGTTGTCGCGCGCGACGTCGAGCCCCGCATCCGCGAGACGCTGGCGCAGGTTCGACTGCCCGGCCTGGTTCGACATCGGGATGATGCGCGCATTGCCGACAACGCTCGGGTCGATATGTTCATAGGTGGCAGGGTTCTTCAGAATGGCCGAGGCATGCAGCCCCGCCTTGTGGGCGAAGGCGGACGCGCCGACATAGGGCGCCTGCCGGTGCGGCACCCGGTTGAGGATGTCGTCGAGCATCCGGCTGACGCGAGTCAGCGTCCCAAGCGCACCGGGCGCGATAGTGGTGGTGTAGAGCGAGGCGTAGGGTTCCTTCAGCAGAAGCGTCGGGATCAGCGTGGTGAGGTTGGCGTTGCCGCAGCGCTCCCCCAGACCGTTCAGCGTGCCCTGGATCTGGCGGGCGCCCGCATCCACCGCCGCCAGACTGCCCGCGACGGCGGTTTCCGTGTCGTTATGGGTATGGATGCCAAGGCGGTCGCCGGGGATGCCGGAGGCGATGACGGCGCGGGTGATCTGGTGGATCTCGTGGGGCAAGGTGCCGCCATTGGTGTCGCACAGCACGACCCAGCGCGCGCCGGCGGCATGGGCGGCGTGGATACATTCGAGCGCGTAGTCGGGATTGGCCTTGAAGCCGTCGAAGAAATGTTCGGCGTCCAACAGCGCCTCGCGGGATTGGCTGACCAGGTGGGCGATGGAGGCGCGGATATTCGCGACGTTTTCATCGAGGCTGATGCCAAGCGCGTCGGTGACGTGGAAATCGTGGGTCTTGCCGACGAGGCAGACGGTCCCGGTGCCCGCGTTCAGCACCGCCGCCAGAACATCGTCGTTCTCGGCCGACCGCCCGGACCGCTTGGTCATGCCGAAGGCGGTCATCCTGGCGGCGGTCGCGGGGGCGGCTTCGAAGAAGGCGCTGTCGGTCGGGTTCGCGCCGGGCCAGCCGCCTTCGATGTAATCGAGGCCGAGGCTGTCGAGGGCCCGCGCGATCCGGACTTTTTCGGCGGTCGAAAACTGCACCCCTTGGGTCTGCTGGCCGTCGCGGAGCGTGGTGTCGTAGAGGGTGAGATGGGCCTTCATGGGCGAGTCTTTCGCTGGCTTATCACGCGTGATAAGTCGCGCAAGCCATTGAAACAGAATGACATTGTCCGATAGATTAACCTGAATGAAAGGATTTCGAGGCCGTGTTCCATCTCAGGCCGGCCGTAGGGCGGGACTTGTCCCGCCATCGCGGCACGCGGCGGGACAAGTCCCGCCCTGCGGATGCAGGGCATCACAGACCCTCCAGCTTGGCAGGGTCGAAGGCGTCCGACAATTCCGCCTGAGGACCGTCCGGGCTTGCGATCAGCTTGACGCCGGACGCTTCGATCTGCGCCTTGAGCGCATCGGCCGCCGTGAAATCCCTGGCGGTGCGCAAATCCTGCCAGCGCACCAACAGGTTGCGCAGATGGTCCTCGCCGGTCAGTTCCGCACCCGCTGACGCCATCCCCCGCAAGGAAATCTGCTCGCTGCGATACCAGGCGACCGATTCCGCATCCGCAAACCCCATCAGACGCATCGCGGCCTTCAGCGGCCTGGCCCCCAGATTGTCCATTTCCGTCAGGGCAAGATGGGTGTTCAGGTCGTCCGCCAGGGCCGCCTCAATCACTGCCGGAACCGATCCGGAGGCATCGACGCCATCGGTCTTGCGATACCAGCGCGCCAGCCGTTTTCGCGCCTCGTCCACCTTCCGCTCCGTCCAGTCCATCGGCTTGCCGTAATGCGTCGACAACAGCACGAAGCGGATCACCTCGCCCGGCACGCCCTGATCGAGCAGATCGCGCACGGTGAAGAAATTGCCCAAGGACTTGGACATCTTCTTGCCCTCGACCTGCAACATCTCGTTATGCATCCAGATCCGCGCGAAGGGGTGGCCCGCGGCGCAGCTTTGCGCCATCTCGTTTTCATGGTGCGGGAACAGCAGGTCCGAGCCGCCGCCGTGGATGTCGAATTCTTCTCCAAGAATCGCGAGGGACATGGCGGAGCATTCGATATGCCAGCCGGGGCGGCCCCGGCCCCACGGGCTGTCCCAGCCGGGAATGTCGTCGGGGGACGGCTTCCACAGCACGAAATCCATCGGATCGCGCTTGTAGGGCGCCACCTCGACCCGCGCGCCCGCGATCATGTCGTCGAGCGAGCGGCCCGACAGCGCGCCATAGTCGGGACAGGACGTGACCGAAAACAGGACATGGCCTTCGGCCGCATAGGCGTGGTCCTTGTCGATCAGGTCTTCGATGAAAGCGACCATTTCGGGGATGTAGGCCGTGGCGCGCGGCATATGGGTGGGGTCCAGCACGCCGAGCGCGGCCATGTCGTCGAGATACCATTGCGACGTCTCGGCGGTGATCGCGGCGATCTCGCGCCCCTCCTGCGCCGCGCGGGCGTTGATCTTGTCGTCCACGTCGGTGAAATTGCGCACGAAACGGATGTTGTCGGCCCCGTATGCGTGGCGCAGCAGGCGGAACAGCACGTCGAACACCACCGCCGAGCGGGCATTGCCGATATGGGCGCGGTCATAGACGGTCGGGCCGCACAGATACATCGAGACATGGCCGGGAACGATCGGGTCCAACACCTCGACGCGGCGGGTCCTGGAATTCTTCAGACGAATCTCAACCATGGGATAAGGCTTTCGGCAGGCAACAGGTCGGGCGCGGGGTGCGCCGGGTTGTGCGGGCCTAGCAGCTTGGAATGTCGAAGAAAACCACGTGCGTCCGGTCCGCCGGTTCAGCGGGTGATGCAAATCTCGGGACAGGACAGAAGTCGGTTCATGGACAAGCTCATATCACGGGCTGACCCCTGCGAACAAGATGCAGGTGGGGGGTGCCTGCCTTGGCGGAACTGGTGTAGGGTGGTCGCGTGCGGGGAACTTTCGTGGACAGACATTGCGCGGCCCTTCCGGGCACGGCGCGGGAAGTGCCGTTCGGGGACGAAACGGTGATCTGGACGGTCTATGGCCATATGTTCGCGGCCTACATGATGGATGGCGAGGGCCTGTCGCTGCGACTGGGCGACGCCATAGCGGCGCACAAGCTGTCCCTGCGCAGACGGTCCTTCGCCAATCCCTATCTCAGTGGCGGTGGCTGGGTGCTGGTGCCATGGAGCACCGGCCCGGACGAGTTGCGCCAACGGCTCGATGAAAGCTATCGGCTGGTCCTGAGTGACGGAAACGCGATGTCCGGCGACTGACCCGTGAGGGGGGCTTGTCCTTGGTCGCGCGACATGGCCATGTCGCGCGCGAATCTTTTTGATCCCGGAGCGCGTGGATGCCGAATTTCTCTGACAGGATCGCCGGTCTGACCGGCGGCGGCGATGACGGCTGGGGCCTGTTCTACCGCGCCCGCGCCATGGTCGCGGCGGGCGAACCGGTGCTGGAGTTGACCATCGGCGAGCATGACACGCGCACATCGCCTGCGATCCTTGACGCGATGGCGGCCTCGGCGCGGGGCGGGCATACGGGCTATGCCGCCGTGCCCGGGACGGCGGCCCTGCGCGCGGCCGTGGCCGAGCGGTTGACGCAAACCAGCGGTGTCGCCCATGGCCCCGAGAACGTGCTGATCACGCCGGGCGGGCAAGCGGCGCTGTTCGCGGCCCATCACGCGGCCTGCGATCCCGGTGACGTGGCGCTGATGATCGACCCCTATTACGCCACCTATCCCGGCACGATCCGGGGCGCGGGCGCGGTGCCGCGCGCCGTGGCGACCCGGCCCGAGGATGGCTTCCAGCCACGCGAAACGGACCTGGCGGTGGCGGCGCTGGCCGCGCAGGGCACGGCGCGCAGCCTGCTGATCAACTCGCCCAACAACCCCACCGGCGCGGTCTATTCCGAGGCCACGCTGGACGGTATCGCCCGCGTCGCCACGGATCACGACCTGTGGGTGATCTCGGACGAGGTCTATGACACGCAGGTCTGGGAGGGCGCGCATCGCCCCGTCGCCGGACGGCCGGGCATGTTCGAGCGGACGCTGACGGTGGGATCGCTGTCGAAGAGCCACGCGATGACGGGCTCGCGGTTGGGCTGGGTCGCGGGGCCTGCGGCGGTGATCGGGCATCTGATCAACCTAGCCACCCACACCACCTATGGCGTGCCGGGCTTCGTGCAGGATGCGGGGTTGTTCGCGCTGTCCCTAGGGGCGGCGGAAGAGGCGCGTGTGGCCGAGCCGTTCCGGCGGCGGCGCGACATGGTGCTGGCGCGGCTGGAGGGGCAACAGGCGCTGCGTGCGATCCCGCCTGCGGGCGCGATGTACGTGATGCTGGATGTGCGCGCGACCGGTTTGAGCGGCGAGGCCTTCGGGGCCGGGTTGCTGGCGGAGGAAAAGGTCGCCGTCATGCCGGGCGAAAGTTTCGGTCAGGCGGCGGCGGGCCATGTCCGCGTGGCACTGACCCTGCCCGACGAGATCTTCGCGGAGGCGCTGGAGCGCGTCTTCGCCTTCGCGCAACGGCAGATCGCCTGAGCCCCCTCGGGGGCCCAGGCAGTGCAGGCTGGCGGGTTCAGAACCGGAATGCGGCGTTGATCCCGAAGGTGGTGGCCGAGACATCGAGGCCGAGGTTGTCGAAATCGTCGAACTCGTGCTGCAGCACTTCCGCGCCGATCACGACGTTGTCGGTCAGCAGGTAGTCGACGCCGACACCATAGAAGTAACCGTTGTCCTGGAAGTCGCTGCCGCCGATCGTGGCGGAGGCCATCGCCAGGCCGGCGGTGCCGTAGATCAGCGCCGGGCCGGCATCGTAGCCGACTTCGAGGCCCAGGCGGTGGACGCTGTCGAGCGTGCCGATGGTGGCGCCGGAAGCGTCATTGAGGTCGATATCGGCGAAGTTCAGGTCAAGCTCGGCGCCGACCACGAGGGTGCCGAAGTCGTAGCGGTAGCCACCGAACACGCCGTAGAGCAAGCCGTCGCCATCCGCCACGAACGCGCCGCCGGTGGTGTCGACGGTCACGTCGCCATATTCGAGCTGCACACCGCCATAGGCGCCGGTCCAGTCATATCCGACCGGCGCGGGCGCGACCGGCACCACGGCGGGTGCGGGTTCGGCCGGGGCGACATAGCCGCCAGCCTGCGCGGCGAAGGGCGCCAGCCCAAGTGCGACGGTGCCTGCGAGAACTGCATATCTCATTGTTTTGGATCCTTCATATCTGTTGTCCGGGAGTTCAACGCGGATCGCTCCGCATCGGTTCCGATGTCACAGATAGGCACGCGCGGGCCGGATTCACTTCACGGATGCGTGGGGCGGCAGAGCGGGCAAGAAGTGGCTGATCGGAAGCAGCGCGATCAGCGAGGAGTCGCCACACCTCACCAACGGGCCGGCTTCCGTTGCGTCAATCGGCGTCTCCGCACGCCGACAGGACGGCGTCACGACAGCTTGGCCGCCTCCGCCGCCAGTGCGCGGATGCGGTCCCAATCGCCAGCCTCGACCGCATCCTTCGGGGCCACCCAGGACCCGCCGGCGCAGAGCACGTTCGGCAGGCTCAGATAAGTGTGGGCATTGGCCGCCGTCACGCCACCGGTGGGGCAGAACATGACCTGCGGGATCGGCGCGCCGATGGCCTTCAACAGGGCTGCGCCGCCCGCCGCCTCGGCTGGGAAGAGCTTCAGCATGTCAAAGCCCTGCTCGAAGAGCGCCATCACCTCGGAGGCGGTGGCGGCCCCGGGCAGAAGCGGCAGTTCGCTGGCGATACAGGCGTCGATCAGCTTGGCCGT
Source organism: uncultured Roseicyclus sp. (assembly GCA_964615955.1). Lineage (GTDB taxonomy): Bacteria > Pseudomonadota > Alphaproteobacteria > Rhodobacterales > Rhodobacteraceae > Gymnodinialimonas. Next base: position 3,998 of record CAZTUG010000022.1, on the reverse strand, counting down.
GGCCCCGGGCGACACCCCGAAGCGCGCGCCCGCCGCCTTGGCGCGTTCGACATCGTGTGGCGTCAGCAAGGTGCCCGCCCCCACGACACCACCCGCGACCTGCGCCATCTCGGCGATGACCTCCAGCGCCGTGGCAGTGCGCAAGGTGACTTCCAGCGCGGGCAAGCCGCCCGCAACCAGCGCCTCGGCGAGGGGGCGGGCATCGGCGGCGTCCTCGACCACCAGCACGGGAATGATCGGTGCAAGGGCGGCGATGCGGCGGGCGGCGAGGGATTGTTCGGCTGGGGTCATGGTTGTCTCGTGTGTTGTGACGGGCGCCCGACAGGCCAGCGAGGTGCCGTGTGTCAGGCCGGGGATTGGAGTTTTTCGTCCAAGATGAAAGGGGAGACGTGGTCCCTAGACCACCACCGCCGCACCCGCCGTGGCGGGGCCTGCATTCTGGCGAAAGATCTCGAACAATTCGCGGCCCACGCCCTGGCTGTTGGCCGAGAGGTCGGGGTGCGCATGGGGGCGGTCGGCGACGCCGTCCGTCAGCACGTCGATGGTGCCCTTGACGGCATCCACGCGGATCAGATCGCCGTCGCGCAGTTGCCCGATCAGCCCGCCATCGAGCGCTTCGGGCGCGAGATGGATGGCGGCAGGCACCTTGCCGGACGCGCCGGACATGCGGCCATCGGTGACGAGCGCCACCTTGAAGCCCTTGTCTTGCAGCACGGCCAGGACCGGGGTCAGCGCGTGGAGTTCCGGCATGCCGTTGGACTTGGGGCCCTGGAACCGGACGACCACGATAACGTCGCGGTTCAACTCGTTGTTCCTGAACGCTGTCTTGACGTCGTTCTGATCGTGGAAAATGGCGGCGGGCGCTTCGATCACGTGGCGTTCGGGGGCCACGGCAGAGACCTTCATGACCCCGGTGCCGAGATTGCCTTTCAATTCCATCAGCCCGCCCGTCGCCTGGAACGGATCGGAGGCCGGGCGCACGATCTTTTCGTTGAGGCTGGTGGTGGGACCGGCGCGGTAACGGAGCGTGTCATCCACGAGGATCGGCTCGGACCGGTAAAGGTCAAGCCCCTGACCGGCAACGGTTTTCACATCGCCATGCATCAGGCCCGCATCGAGCAGCTGGCCGATGAGGAACTGCAAACCGCCCGCCGCGTGGAAGTGGTTCACATCCGCCAGACCGTTGGGATAGACGCGCGCCATCAGGGGGGTGGAGGCGGAAATATCCGCGAAGTCGGCGCAGGTGATCTGGATGCCCGCCGCCCGGGCCATGGCGATCAGGTGGATCACGAGATTGGTCGAACCGCCGGTGGCGTTGAGACCCACGATGCCGTTCACGAAAGCCTTTTCATCGAGGATGTCGCAAGCCGGCGTGAACGCGTTCCCGAGGCCGGTAATGGCGGCGGCACGCTCGGTCGCGGCCACAGTCAGGGCGTCGCGAAGCGGCGTGTTGGGGTTCACGAAGCTGGCGCCTGGAAGGTGTAAGCCCATGAATTCCATCAACATCTGGTTGGAATTGGCGGTGCCGTAGAAGGTGCAGGTGCCCGGCCCGTGGTAGGAGGCCATCTCGGCCTCCATCAGCGCCTCGCGGCCGACCTTGCCGGTGGCGAAGTCCTGGCGGACACGGGATTTCTCGTCGTTGGGCAGGCCCGAGACCATGGGCCCCGCGGGCACGAAGATGGCGGGCAGGTAGCCGAAGGTGGCCGCCGCGATCACGAGGCCCGGCACGATCTTGTCGCAGACACCCAGATAGAGCGCCGCGTCGAAGGTGTTGTGGCTGAGCGCCACGCCCGCCGCGAGCGCGATGACATCGCGGGAAAAGAGGCTCAACTCCATGCCGACCTGACCCTGGGTCACGCCATCACACATCGCCGGGACACCGCCCGCAACCTGCGCCGTCGCACCGACGCCGCGTGCGGCATCGCGGATCTTTTGCGGATAGGTTTCAAAGGGTTGGTGGGCAGAGAGCATGTCGTTATAGGCGGTCACGATGCCAAGGTTCGGCGCCCGTGCGGCGACCAGCGCGTCCTTGTCTGTGCCCATGGCGGCATAGGCGTGGGCCTGGTTGCCGCAGGTCAGATGGGCGCGCCGGGGGCCGGCTTCGGCCAGCGCGCGCATGCGGTCGAGATAGGGCGCGCGGGTGGGTTTGGAGCGTTCGACGATGCGGTCGGTGATGGCGGCGATACGGGTATCAAGGGGCATGGAATCCTCCGACGGGCTGTTGCCGCGATCCTACCATGTTAGCGCTAACAGAGCCAGAGGCAAATTCGGGCGGATGGTGGCGGCCGACCACGGTTTGGGTGGGTTTGGGTAGGTTGGGGTAGATCAATGCCAGATCAATTCCGCGACGCCGCCGCTCAGGGGGGCAAGATCTGCCGCCGCGAAATGGCGGCGAAGATGTCGAGAACCTCCCGGGGGCTGGCGCGGTCCAGCGCGCCAGAGGCGATCTCGGCCTCGGACCATGTCCAGCTATGCGCCGGATCGTGGAGCATGTCCCATTCGGCGAACAGGCGCGCGTCGGCGGGGGCGTCGTAATGCACCGCCACATTGGCGTGGCGATCGTCGCGGCGGATCCGGGCGAGCGTGGTGCGGACCATTGCGTCCTCGCCTTCGAGGAACTGCATGTAGATGTCGCGGCGGCAGACCAGTGCGCCGGTGATCGCGTCGCGGGAATTGCAGCGCCGCGCATCGAGCAGGATGTTCGACAGGGTGGCGGCGTCGAAGCCGAAGGGGACGGAGGAGTAGATGATCTGGCTCAGGGGCAAGGCGAAGGTCCTTTCGGTGGCCGCGGGTGGTCGGCCTCGGGTGGTCGGCCTCGGGCCATGCTAACGCACGGGGCGCGGTTTGTCCCGTGCCCCGCGACGGGGCGGGCGCGCTGATCCAGATCAAACGCGCCTTGGCGGCGATATCGTAGGCTGGGGCGAGGCAACAGGGAAGACCGAACCGATGACATCCATGAACGGGCTGGGACTATCGGCCGTGGTGGCCCTTGCGGGCTGCATGACGGAGCTGGACGAGCGGGTCAGCACGGCGAACGGCGCGCAGCTTTACGCCGAGAATTGCGCCGTCTGCCACGGGTCCGGGCGCGGTGGGAACGCCACCGAGGAGACGCGGACCGCAACGCAGGCGCCGGACCTGACGCTGCTGTCGCAGCGCAATGGTGGGGTCTATCCCGAAATCCACGTGCTTGCCACGATCTACGGCCCGGCTTTCGAGCGTGCCCATGGCCGGCTGATGCCGGAATTCGGCGAACGGGACCTGGGGCCGACAGTGGTGGTGGAACTGGAGGACGGGATCGGGTCGCCGGTGCCCGCCGACCTGATCGCGCTGTCGGCCTATTTGCGGTCGATTCAGCGGTAGAGACGGGCACGCGGGGACGCCGCCGCCTGATCCGACGCGAGGCTTGCTTGCGAACGGAAAGCCCCGCACCGATGTGCGGGGCGTCTTGTCAGGCCCGGTCGCCCGCCCGGTTCGAGCGGTTTTCATACCCCCTAATGCGGCTGGACGCCCGGCAGGAAGACAGGATCGCCGTCGCGATAGAGCAGGCTGACGCCGTCGCGGAAGACATGCACCTTGTCGGGATCGGCGGTCAGCTTCACCTCGCTGCCGCGCAGGCCCTGGTGGATGCCTTGCAGCTTGCCGATGACGGGATCCTCCTCGCCCGCGCTGCGCTTGAAATAGAGCAGCGTGACCTCGCCCAGGGCTTCGGTGATCTCCACCGTGCCCTTGAAGGCGAAATCGGCGGCGTCGGTGGCGACCATGTCCTCGGGGCGGATGCCGACTTCGACGGTCGCGCCCATGTCGGCCTCGGTCGAGGGATAATCCGACAGGACCGTGCCGCCGCCCTGATCCAGTTGCAACGTGGTCTGCGCGCCGGTGCCGGTGATCTTGCCGGTCATCAGGTTCATCGCGGGCGAGCCGATGAACTTGGCCACGAAGGTGGAATTGGGCTTCTGGTAGAGCGTCAGGGGGCTGCCCACCTGCGCGATCCCGCCGCC
>CAZTUG010000021.1:0-43063 GCA_964615955.1 uncultured Roseicyclus sp. | reverse complement strand
CCTTGATCCACCAAACCGCGTAGGTCGAAAAGCGCACGCCGCGATCCGGATCGAATTTGTCGGCGGCCTTCATCAGGCCAAGCCCCGCTTCCTGGATCAGGTCGTTCATCGGTGCGCCGTAGCGCTTGAACTTCGACGCCATCGAAATCGCAAGGCGCATGTAGGCCGTCACCAGCCGGTGCAAGGCCGCTTCGTCCCGCTCGTCGCGCCACGCATAGGCAAGGCGTAGTTCCGTCTCGGCATCCAGAAGCTCGGCCTTCATGGCACGACGGGAAAAAGACTGATCCGATCTGACATCCAAAGTCATCTGCTTACCCCTGGTTCGATCTGCAAGCGACACACCTGTTTCGAGGTGTTTACAAACGGTTTACGCATCAACACACCATTCGGTTCACTTTTCGGGACAGAAAATTGCATCTTCCTCCTCTCAGCCTTGTCCTTGGCGGCATCTCCAGCGGCAAATCCGCCTTCGCCGAGCGCATGGTGCGCCAATGCGGCCTTGCGAAAGTCTATGTCGCGACGGCCGAGGCCCGGACCGGGGTTCAGGCCGAACAGATTTCCGCGCATCGGGCGCGGCGCTCCGGGCAGGGATGGCGGACGGTAGAAGCGCCCTATGACACCGCCATGGCGCTGTCGCAGGTGGAACCCGGCGAGGTAGCGCTTCTCGACAGCGTTACCCTCTGGCTGACCACGCTGATGATCGATGACGGCGACTGGAAGGAGGAGCTGGACATCCTGATCGAGGTGCTGCTGCAGCTCCGCTCGCCTGTGGTGCTGGTCAGCGACGATGTCGCCTCCACGCCGGTGCCCGAGGATGCACTGTCGCAGGCGTTTCAGCGGGCGCAGGGCGCGGTCAACCAACGCCTCGCCTCCCATGCCGATCTGGTGGTCTACTTGACCGCAGGGCTGCCGCACGTCCTGAAGGGTCGGCCGGACCTCGATGCCGTGGACGCGCCATGGTAAGGGACGATCACCGCGCGGCATCGGCCCCATCACCCGGTTTCATTTGACGCCGCCTCGAACCGCGCGTTTACCTGCCGCCATGGCATATGACCTCCTCATCGGGCAGAAGTCCTATTCAAGTTGGTCGTTGCGCGGCTGGCTGGCCTTCGCCGCGTTCGACATTCCCGTGACCCTTCATTCCGCCGAGATCTATGGCGAGACGTTCCAAGCCGACGTGATGCGGTTCGGCGGCAATGCCACGGTGCCCGCCGTACGCACGCCCGAAGGCGGCTTGCTGACCGATAGCATCGCCATCGCCTGGCACCTGGCGGACGCGTTCCCCGATCGCGGCCTGTTGCCAAGCAAGCCGGTGGACCGTGCCGAGGCGCAGAGCATCATCGCCGAGATGCATTCCGGCTTCACCGCGCTGCGCGCGGCCTGCCCGTGCAACCTGCGCACCGCTTGGGCAGGCTTCCAACCCTCGGACGCTGTGCTGGCCGATGTCGCCCGCGCCGAGATCATCTGGACCCGCGCTCTCGATCGCTCCGGCGGGCCGTTCCTTTACGGGGCTTTCACGCTGGCCGATGCCTTCTACGCACCGCTCGCCACCCGCTTGCTGACCTATGGGCTGCCGATGTCCGACACGGCCCATGGCTACGTGAAGGCGATCACCACGCATCCCGCGTTTCTCGACTGGCGCGCGGAAGGGCTGAAGGAAGAGGCCGAGATCGCGCGCTATGACAAGGCACCGCTCAAGCGGGTGCCGTTCCCGACCTTCGGTTAACGTTGGCCGCATCGCGTTAACGATTCGCTAACCACCTTCCCGCTACGGCTGGGACATGTTCGACACCGGCAGTTCCGAATCCCTTGCGCTGACCCATACCGTCGCCTTCGAAGGTCTCGAAGCCCGGCGGGTGGAGGTTCAATGCGCGGTCACGGCCGGCCTGCCCGGCTTCGCCATCGTCGGACTGCCCGACAAGGCGGTGTCGGAGGCGCGTGAACGGGTCCGCACCGCGTTGCAGGCCATGGCAATCGCCATGCCCTCGCGCAGGATCACCGTCAACCTCTCGCCCGCCGACCTGCCCAAGGAGGGCTCCCATTTCGACCTGCCCATCGCTCTCGCCCTTCTGGCGGCGCTTGGCATCGTGCCCAAGGACCGGGTGGAGGAGACCGTGTCGCTGGGTGAGATGGCCTTGAACGGGCGGCTGGTGCCGGTTCTGGGCGCGCTGCCCGCAGCCCTTGCCGCAGGGGAAGACGGTCACGCACTGCTCTGCCCGGCCGCCTGCGGGGCCGAAGCGGCCTGGGTGGGCGCCACGCCGGTCTTCGCTGCCGCATCGTTGGCCGAACTGGTCGGCCACCTCACCGACCGTTCGCCACTGGAACCCGCAAAACCGGGGGAGGCCGTGGCTGAAGCAGGAACCAAATGCCTGTCCGAAGTGCGCGGCCAGGAACGGGCCAAACGCGCGTTGGAGATCGCGGCGGCAGGTCGGCACCACTTGTTGATGGTCGGATCGCCGGGCTCGGGCAAAAGCATGCTCGCCGCGCGCCTGCCCGGCATCCTGCCACCGCTCTCCGCCGCCGAGGCGCTGGAGACCTCCATGATCCACTCGCTGTCCGGCCTGCTCGACGAAGGTGGCATTTCCCGCACGCGCCCCTACCGTGCACCGCACCATACGGCCTCGATGGCGGCCATTGTCGGCGGTGGGCGCGGTGCAAAACCGGGCGAGATCAGCCTTGCCCATAACGGCGTCCTGTTTCTCGATGAGTTCCCCGAATATCCTCGCGCGGTGCTGGAAACCCTGCGCCAGCCGATCGAAACGGGCGACGTGGTGGTGGCCCGCGCCAATGCCCATGTCACCTATCCGTGCCGTTTCCTGCTGATCGCCGCCGCGAATCCCTGCCGCTGCGGACTGCTCTATGACGCGGGCGCGGCCTGCAATCGCGCTCCGATCTGCGGTCAAGAGTATATGGGCAAGATTTCGGGGCCCCTGATGGACCGCTTCGACCTGCGGCTCGAAGTGCCGCCGGTGGCCTATGCCGACCTCGACCTGCCCGCCACGGGCGAGACCAGCGCAGCGATTGCGGCCCGCGTGGCGCAGGCGCGCGCCATGCAGGCGGCGCGGTTCAAGGCGCTCGGCTCTGCCGCACTGGTCAATGCCGATGCGGAGGGTGCGCTGCTCGACCAGATCGCGACGCCCGATGCGCCCGGCAAGGCGCTGCTCCTGCAGGCCGCCGACCGCCACCACCTGACCGCGCGCGGCTATCACCGCATCCTGCGGCTGGCGCGCACCATCGCCGATCTGGAGGGCGCAACGACGGTGGGTGCGCCCCATATCGCCGAGGCGGTCGGCTATCGCCTAATCGGCACGCGGGAGGGCTAGGATCGCGCGCACGAAGGCCCCGGCTTGCGCAATGGCCTCCGTTCCTTCCGGGATCAGGTCGTGGAACACGTGCCAGGCATGAACCGTATCGGGCCAGCATTGCAGCGTCACCCGACCACCTCCCGCGCGCAGGACCTCGGCCATGCGCAGCGCATCGTCACGCAGGATCTCGGTCGCGGAATAGTGGATCAGCACCGGCGGTGGCGCGTCGAACCGGGCAAACAGGGGCGACAGGCGTGGGTCCCTCGGGTCGGCACCCGGGGCCGCGAAGCCGACCAGATCGGGCAGGCGTTCGGGCGGGAACAGCGGATCGGTCGCGGCATTGGCGACATGGGACGCTCCACTGCCGCTCAGATCCGTCCAGGGCGAAAACGCGATCAGGCCAGCGGGCCGCTGCCCCTCGGCCAGGAGGCTTGCAAGAAGCGACAGGGCCAGCCCGCCGCCTGCGGAATCGCCACCCAGGATGATCCGGCCCTGATCGACCTCGCCTTTGACAAGCCCATCCCAGGCCCGCCGCGCATCGTCCTGCGCCGCCGGGAACGGCGCCTCGGGTCCAAGACCATAGACCGGCGCGACAACACGGCAGCCGGTGGCCCGAACCAGCGCGCGGATCAGGCCGCGATGGGTCCAGGGCGAGCCCGCGATATACCCGCCGCCATGGAAATAAAGCAAAACGTCATCGCCCTGCCCCGCCATTGGCGCCACAAGGCGCGCCACGAAGGGAGAAGCCTGGCTCGTTTCCACAACCCCCCGTCGCGATCCGCCCAGTAGCAACGCAACCCTTTCGAAATGGGACCGCAATGGCTCGGGTCGCTGCGCCCTGCGCAACTTCGGCTTGCCCAGCAGACGGCAGCCAAGGTTGAGCAGTCGCGCGCGCAGACTCATGCGGCGGCGACCCGCCCCTCGACGGCCGCCCAGATCTTCGCGGCGATATTGATCCCGTCGAATCGCTCCAGTTCCTGGATGCCCGTGGGCGAAGTGACGTTGATCTCGGTCAGCCAGCCGCCGATCACGTCTATGCCGACAAAGATCTGCCCCATCTCCTTCAGGCGCGGGCCGATGATTGCGCAGATCTCGCGCTCGCGCTCGGTCAGTCGGGTCGCCTCCGGGCGGCCACCGACATGCATGTTGGACCGTGTCTCGCCCTCGGCGGGGACGCGGTTGATCCCGCCCACGGGCTCCCCGTCCACCAGGATCACCCGTTTGTCGCCCGCCGAGACGTCTGGCAGGAACTTCTGCATGATGAGCGGCTCCCGGTTGATGCCGGCAAACAACTCATACAGCGAATTCAGGTTGCGATCTTCCGGCGTCAGGCGAAACACCCCCGCTCCGCCATTGCCATAGAGCGGCTTCAGGATCACATCGCCATGGTCCGCCTTGAACGCCTTCAGCATCTCCAGGTTTCGGGCGACCATGGTGGGCGGCGTCAGGTCCGGATAATCGAGAACCAGAAGCTTTTCCGGCGAATTGCGGACCCAGAACGGATCATTCACGACCAGCGTCGTGCCCCGCAGGCGATCCAGCAGGTGCGTGGTGGTGATGTAACCCATGTCGAAGGGCGGGTCCTGACGCAGCCAGATCACGTCGACCTCCGCCAGATCGACAATGCGCGCCTCTCCGGCGATGACATGATCCCCCTGAACCCGCCGAACCGTCACCGACCGCACCCGTGCCATCACGCGATCCTCGCGGTAGAACAGATCCTCCGGGGTGTAGACCAGGACCTCATGGCCGCGCGCCTGCGCCTCTTCCGCAAGCCGGAAACTCGAATCGGCGGCGATGTTCACCGCCTCGATCGGGTCCATCTGAAACGCAACCAACATGCCTGTCCCTCCGGTTCAACCGCACGGCTCTTACTTGGCGCGGCGGCAGGCCGGGTGCAATGGGGACGCGGAAGTTCAGGCCGCCAATGCGTTGGGGATCACGTCGATCCGGCCCATGTCATCGACCAGCGCGACATCGAAGCGCATCGGCGTCGCCGCGCCCTTGGGGAAGGTTCCAAGGCAATGCTCGGCGCTGCGCAGCAGGCGCGCGATCTGTCGCTGCGACAGGCTTTCGGCGGCCCGCGCAAAGCTCCGGGATTTCTTCACCTCCACGAAGATGACCTCCCCGTCCTTTTCGAGAACCAGGTCGATTTCTCCTGCCGGGCCGCGCCACCGCTGGGCCACGACGCGGTGACCGTGATCCACATAAGCACGCAACACCTGCAGTTCGGCAGCCTTGCCCGCGAGATACGACACGATACCACTCATGATCCATCCTCCTCCTTGAGACGCAAGGCGGACTGGTAGACATCCCGCCGCGACAAACCGAACGCTTCGGCGACCTTGGCCGCCGCCGCCTTGACCGGCATCTCCAACAACGCCTGCTTCAACGCCACCTCCACATCGCCCGCATCTGCGATCCGGACGGGCGCACGGGCGATGACCAGGACGATTTCACCCTTCAACGCGCGATCCGCGATCTGGTCGGCGACCCTGCGGCACGTGCCGCGCAGAACTTCCTCGAATCGCTTGGTCAGTTCCCGGCACAACGCGATGTTGCGGTCATCCCCCAGAGCCTCGGCCAATTCACCTAAGATTCGGTGAACGCGTTTCGGGCTTTCGTAGATGATCACGGTCGCACCCGCCGCATCCAGTCCTTCGATCCACTTTCGGCGCGCGCCGGCCGCCGAAGGGGCGAAGCCAGCGAACAGGAAACGGTCGGATGCCAGCCCCGACACCGTCAGGGCCGCCAGGGCGGCGGAAGCCCCCGGCGCGGAGAACACCGCGAACCCGGCGTCGATGGCCGCCCGGCCCAATTGGTATCCCGGGTCGGCCACCAGCGGCGTCCCCGCCTCGGATACATAAGCCACCGACCTGCCCTGCCCCAGCGCCGCCAGCACCTTGGGCCGCGCTTCGGCGCCGTTATGGTCGTGGTAGGCGATCATCGGGCGGCCCTCGACCTTCACGCCGTGGATCTCCATCAATTTGCGCGCCGTTCGCGTATCTTCGGCCGCAATCACATCGGCGGCGGCCAGGATATCGAGCGCGCGCAACGTGATATCGCGGGCCGAACCAATGGGCGTGGCGACGAAATGCAGCCCCGGCGCGACCTTTCCTCCTGCGCTCATGGGCGCGGGTCCGCCAACTGGGCAAGCGGCCCGATCAAGGCGCTTGCCTTGGGGGGCATCAATGGTCCATCTGCGCGTGGCAGGGGCCGGTTGCCCCGGCCGGACCGCCGGGCAGATCGTTTACTTGACCGCGCATTCGCCTTAGCTTGCATCGAGGGGCCTCCCGGCTCTGGTTTCTAACTCACCCTGAGGGGAGGACGCGTTTCTCATGGTTTCCGGTTTCAACAGCCTTCGCAACCCGCTCCGGGTTGTTGCCGCTCTTGTCGTGACATTCGTGCTGACCGCCTGCCAGTTCGGCGGTGGCCCGGTAACCCTCGGCGGTCCGCGCCTGAGCGGTCAGACCGTGAACGTCGCAATGCTGCTGCCAGTGAGCGGCGCGGGCGGCGATGCGATGCTGGCCCAGAGCCTCGAGAACGCGGCCCGACTGGCCGCGGCGGATGTGGCAGCGGGGGCGACGATCCAGATCACCGTCTACGACACTGCCGGCAATGCCGCCACCGCCGCCACCCGCGCGCAGGAGGCCGTCGCCGCCGGTGCCGATGTCATCGTCGGGCCGGTCCGGTCGGACGCCGCCGCCGCCGTCGGCGTGGCTGTCGCGAATTCCAACATCGCGGTGCTCAGCTTCTCCAACAATACCGAAATCGCTGGCGGCAACGTCATGGTGCTGGGCTATACCTTCGCCAATACCGCCAGTCGAATTGTCGGTTACGCCGCCCAACAGGGCCGCGGCAACATCGTGCTGGTCCATGCAGCCAACCTCGCGGGCGAAGTGGCGCGCGATGCCGTGCGCAGCGCTGCCGCCCGCACCGGCGCCACGATTTCCGCCACCGTCCCCTATGAATTCAGCCAGGTTGGCGTGGTGAACGTGGTGGGCGAAGTAACCAGCGCCGTCCGCTCGGGCGGGGCTAATTCGGTCCTGCTGACCTCGGACAGCGCCGGGGCGCTGCCACTCTTCGCGCAACTTCTGCCAGAGAACGGGCTCGGCACCGAAGTGCAGATGATGGGACTTACCCGCTGGGATATCCCGCCCGCGACGCTGGAACTGTCCGGCCTGCAGGGCGGCTGGTTCACCCTTCCCGATGGCGGCGCGGCAGCCGATTTCAACGCCCGTTATGCCGCTGCCAATGGCACCCCGCCCCATGCCCTCGGCGGACTCGGCTATGACGCGATCCGCGCCGTGACGCAGGCAGCGACCGCCGGTCGCCTCGGCCCCGCCGACCTTGTCGCCGCCGGCCAGGTCGAGGGCGCGGGCGGCGCGTTCCGCTTCCTGCCCGACGGCACCACCGAACGCGCGCTGGCCGTGGCCCAGATCGTCAACCAACAGGTGAGCGTGATTGACCCCGCCCCCAGACGCCTCGGTGGCCCCGGTCTCTGACCGGGACCGGAACCCGCATCTTTCCGACGCTTCCGAGCCGGGCACGCTGCTGCTGCCCGATACCGACATCGTCGACCGCGTCGCGCTTGCGGCACGGATCGACGCCGTCTGCCGCATTGCCCCCAACGCAGGCGCGATCCGTGCCGCCACCGTTGCGGAACTGAGCACCGCGCAGGATGCCGCACGCGCGGCGATCAAGGCAGCGATCGAGTCCGCACCCCTCGCCGCCCGCCGCGCCACCCGGTCCTATGCCTACCTGACCGACGTGCTGGTGACCGAGGTGCTGCGGGTGACGCAGACCTACCTGCACCCGACCAATATCGCGACGTCCAGCGAACGCCTCGCGGTGCTGGCTGTTGGCGGCTACGGGCGCGGCGAGATGGCCCCCTATTCGGATGTGGACCTGCTGTTCCTGACGCCCTGGAAAGTCACCGGCAAGATCGAAAGCATCATCGAATCCAGCCTTTACATGCTGTGGGACCTGCGCCTGAAGGTCGGGCATTCCTCGCGCACGGTGAAGGATTGCCTCCGTCTCGGGCGAACCGACTACACGATCCGCACCACGCTGGTGGAAATGCGTCATCTGGCGGGGGACATGTCCCTGACGGCCGAATTGCGCGACACCCTGCGCAGCCAGTTGTTCCAGTCCACCACCGGCGAATTCATCGAGGCGAAGCTGGACGAACGCACCAACCGCCACAAGAGACAGGGTGGCCAGCGCTACATGCTGGAACCCAATGTCAAGGAAGGCAAGGGCGGGTTGCGGGACCTGCAGACCCTCTACTGGATCGCCAAGTATGAACACGGCGTGGCCAAGGCCGGCGAATTGGTGAAGCTCGGCGTCTTCCGCCCCGAGGAATTCGCCGCCTTCGATGCCGCCGAGCGGTTCCTCTGGGCGGTGCGCTGCCACCTGCACCTGATCGCCGGGCGCGCGCAGGATCTGCTCAGCTTCGACATGCAGGTCGAGGTCGCGGCGCGCCTTGGCTACCACGACCATTCCGGCCGCCGCGCGGTCGAGCATTTCATGCAGGATTACTTCCGCCACGCCACCAAGGTCGGGGAAGTGACGCGGATCTTCCTGTCCGGGCTGGAGGCACGCCACGTCAAGCAGGCGCCCGCGATCCTGAACTTCCTGACCGGCCGCAACCGGCGCAAACGTCTCAAGGACGGCTATGCCGTTCGGCACAACCGGCTCGACATCGAGAAGCCCACGCAGTTCTTCGAGGACAAGTTGAACATCTTGCGGCTCTTCGAAGAGGGTCTGCGCACCGGCTACCTGATCCACCCCGACGCCATGCGCGAGGTCACGGCCCGGCTGGACCTCGTCGATGACGCCATGCGCGCCGACCCGGAAGCCAACCGCATTTTCCTCGACCTGATGCTGAAGCAAGGCAACCCGGAACGCGGGCTGCGCCGGATGAACGAGCTTGGGGTTCTGGCGGCCTTCCTGCCCGAATTCGCACCCATCGTCGCGATGATGCAATTCAACATGTATCACAGCTACACGGTGGACGAGCACACGATCCAGGTGATCTCCACCCTCGCCCAGATCGAACGCGAGGAATTGACCGAGGAACTGCCCATCGCGTCGCGCATCCTGAAGGAGGGGGTGAACCGCAGGGTGATCTACCTCGCCTGCCTGATACATGACATGGGCAAGGGTCGGAACGAGGATCACTCGATCCTCGGCGCGCGCATGGCCCGCACGATCTGTCCGCGCCTTGGCTTGAAGCCGGCGGAATGTGAGACGGTGGAATGGCTGGTGCGCTATCACCTCCTGATGTCGGACATGGCCCAAAAGCGCGACATCGCGGACCCCCGTACCGTGCGCGACTTCGCCAAGGCAGTGAAAACCCGCGAGCGGCTGGACCTTCTGACTGTCCTGACGGTCTGCGACATTCGCGGCGTCGGGCCGAATACGTGGAACAACTGGAAGGCGACACTCCTGCGCGCGCTGCACCGCGCCACGGCACAGGCGCTGGAGACGGGGCTGGAAGACCTCAACCGCGAACAGCTTCTGGGCGAGGCCAAGCGCGGCGTGCGCGAGGCGCTGGCCGATTGGCCGAAACCCGATCTAAAGGCCGAGATGGATCGCCATTACCCGCCCTACTGGCAAGGTCTCGACGTCGCCACCCAAGTCACCTTCGCCACCATGTTGCGCGGTCTGGCTGCCGATGAAATCCGCATCGACACCAAGCAGGACGCAGACCGAGACGCGACGCGCGTGTGCTTTGCGCTGGCCGACCATCCCGGCATCTTCTGCCGCCTTGCGGGGGCGCTGTCGCTGGTCGGCGCGAACGTGGTGGACGCGCGCACCTATACTTCCAAGGACGGTTATGCCACGGCAGTGTTCTGGGTGCAGGACCATGATGGCCATCCGTATGAGAAGGCCCGACTGCCGCGCCTGACCGGCATGATCCGCAAGACCCTCAACGGCGAGGTCGTGACCTCCGAGGCAATGGAGAAGCGCGACAAGATCAAGAAACGCGAACGCCCCTTCGCGGTGCCCACGACCATCACCTTCGACAACGACGGGTCGGAGATCTACACCATCATCGAAGTCGATACCCGCGACCGTCCCGGTCTGCTCTACGACCTGACCAAGACCCTTGCCGCCAACAATATCTACATCGCCTCCGCGATGATCGCGACCTATGGGGTGCAGGTGGTGGACACCTTCTACGTCAAGGACATGTTCGGCCTGAAACTGCATTCCGAACCCAAACGCGCAGCGCTGGAGCGCAAACTGCGAGACGCCATCGCGCGGGTCGCCGAACGCGCGGGGGCCTGATCCGATGCCGCCGCCCACGGCCTCTGTCACGCGCCGTCCGATCCGCCTGATCGCGGGCTTCTTCACCGTCGGCGGCTGGACCATGGCGTCGCGACTCCTGGGCTTCGTGCGCGACGTGATGCTGGCCGCCTTCCTCGGCACCGGCCCGGTGGCCGAGGCCTTCCTGGTCGCCTTCTCCCTGCCCAACATGTTCCGCCGCTTCTTCGCGGAAGGGGCCTTCAACACCGCCTTCGTGCCGCTGTTCTCCAAGAAGCTGGAGGTCGATGACGACCCCCTCGACTTCGCACAGGACGCGTTTTCCGGCCTTGCCTCGGTGCTGATCGTGTTCACGCTTCTGGCGTTGCTCTTCATGCCCGCGCTGGTGCTGGCGATGGCCAGCGGCTTCGCGGGCGATGTCCGGTTCGAACTGGCGGTCGATTTCGGGCGCATCGCGTTCGTCTATATCCTGTTCATCTCGCTGGCCGCACTGCTGTCGGGCGTGCTGAACGCCACAGGCCGCTTCGCCGCAGCTGCCGCCGCGCCGGTGCTGCTCAACATCACCCTCGTCGCAGTCCTGCTCGTGGCCGATCGCGGTTGGTTGTCCTCCATCGCGGTCGAGGTGTCCCACCCCAACGGGGCCGAGGGGTTGCCGCTGCATTACGGCACGTTGCTGTCGGTTGGCGTGGTGATTGCGGGGATCGCGCAGATGACGCTGGTCTGGATCGCGGCAGCACGCGCGGGTTATGCCCTGCGACCGCGCTGGCCCCGCCTGACCCCCGACATTAAGAAACTGGCCGCCATCGCTTTTCCTGCCATGCTGGCGGGCGGCGTGGTGCAGGTGAACCTGCTGGTGGGCCGACAGGTGGGCAGCTTCTTCGACGGCGCGATCGCGTGGCTGTCCTATGCCGATCGTCTCTACCAACTGCCGCTTGGTGTGGTCGGCATCGCCATCGGCATCGTACTGTTGCCCGACCTGTCGCGCCGCCTCGGCGCGGGCGATGCGGAGGGCGGTCGCTACGCCTTTTCCCGCGCGGGGGAAGTCGCCTTGGCGCTGACCATCCCCGCCGCCGTGGCGTTGGTGGTGATCCCGGTGCCGCTGATCTCGGTCCTGTTCCAGCGCGGTGCCTTCGGCGCGGACGATACTGCCGCAACCGCGTTGGCCCTGGCGGTCTATGGCCTCGGCCTGCCCGCCTTCGTCCTGCAAAAAGTGTTCCAACCGATCTACTTCGCGCGCGAGGATACGCGCACACCGTTCCGTTATGCCCTCGTGGCCATGGCGGTGAACGCGGTGGTGGCCGTGGGGCTGTCTTTCGTGATCGGGTTCATCGGTGCGGCCATCGCCACCAGTGTCGCGGCCTGGGTCATGGTGGGGCTGCTGTCGCGCGGGCGCCGGTCGTTGGGAGAGGTGGCACAGTTCGACGCACGCTTCCGCACACGGATCTGGCGGATCATCGCGGCCTCTGCCGCGATGGGCATTGTGCTGATCGTGCTGGAATTGCTGCTCGGCCCGTTCCTCGGTCCGTCCAGCCCCCAGCGCTACTTCGCCCTTGCGCTGCTGGTGGTTCTTGGCATGGGAAGCTATGCCGCCTTCGCCCGGCTCTTCGGCGCCTTCCGGGTCAGCGATTTCCGCGCCGCGATGCGCCGGGGCTAGGCCCATCCCGGAAGCCCCGCCCTTGCCGGGCGCAGGTCTGGCCAGTATGGATCGTCTCCCAAGAGACAGGGGCGCCCCGATGAACCTACGCAAAGCGAAAGCGGTCCTGCGCTCCGCGTTCCGGCCCACCCCCAACGACCTTGCCGCCCGCGACTGGCGACGGACTGCGCCGCGCCGCGCCCCCTCGGTGACGCCTGTCGTGGTGTTCTGTGCACCATTGATGGGCCGCCACATGGCGCAGGACTGGGGCGCGATCTCGGACGGGGTGGCGCGCATGGTCCGCAGCCTGCTGGCGCAGACCGACCGGAACTGGCTGCTGCTGCTCTGCTCCCAGGATCGTCCCGATAGCCTGCCCGACGATCCGCGCATCCACTTCCTGCCCTTCACCGCGTCCGTCAGCGGCATGGACAAGAGCATGAAGGTCGCCGCCCTGATGGCCGCGCTGCCGCAAGTGCTGGATGGACGGGACGGCTACATGCATGCGCTTGACGCCGACGACATGGTGCATCCCGACCTTGTCGGCCATATCCGGGGCGACAATAACGGGCGCGGCTACTGGCATCGATATGGTGGCATGATCGACGCGAAATCCGGCGCCATCGGCCATTGCGGCCCCCGCAGCCTGCGCTATCCCACCGCGCGCCCGTTCATGAACCAATGCGGCTCCAGCGCCGCGATCTACGTCGATTTCCGCGCCCCGCGCCGGTCCGATGAACTGGCCCGCGCCTTCTATGGCGGCGGCCACCGCAACTTTCGCATCACCGCGCGCGCGCACGGCGTCACGCTTGACCCGGTCCCCTTCGCCTCCGCGCTCTATGTCATGAATACCGGCGAGAACATGCGCGACAAGCGCGGCAAGATGGGAAAGAAATTGCGTTACCTGCGCCAGAACGCGGTTCCCGCCGCCACCCGCGACGCCCTGCAGCGCTGCTTCGGATGGATCGCGCCCGACGGCTCCGGCACCGAAACGCCGCCTAGCGCTGCCGCATCCGCGCCACCATACGCCGCCACCCCCCGGGGCTGACCACGAAGGACAGCGCCAATCCCGCGACAAACCCCGAGAAATCGGCCACCACCGTCCCGAAATCCCCGTTGAGCAACGCGAAGATCAACTGCACCGCCAGAAGCGCCCCGATCAGCGCGAAGGCCCGCAACCGGCTGGAACCCTGTCCATCCGCGCGCATCCACATCAGGAAGGTGAAGGCCCCGATCAGCCCGTAAACCCCCGGGTAGCCGCCGATCAGCGGGTAGGGACTGTCCAGCAACACGACGAAGCCCAAAGCTCCCATGACCGCTGACACCCAGAATACCGCCACGAAGGCCAGCGCCGAATAGACCTCCGCCACCATCTTGCCAAGCGCGAGGATGAACACGACCACCAGCGCCATGTGGATGAACCCGCCATGGATCAGCGGGTAGGTCGCGAAGCGCAGCAGATGTTCGGCCGGGAACTGGCGCGTCTGTACCATCCAGGTCCAGACCTGATCCAGAACCCCGTAGCTCTCGACCGCTCCCAACCGCCAACCGATACCGGACTGCCCGCCCAGAAGGCCCGCAGTTGCGGCCTGAAACATCAGCTCCAGTCCGAAGATCACGACCGCAAGCGCCACCACCACGGGCGGCAAGGCGTTGAACGGCGATACGTTGTGGTTCTCCATCGGCATGACCTCCGGTTGACGGGACTTGTCCCCTTGGGTAAGCGGTTGCGCGCCGCTTGGCCAGTGGAGCCGCGCGCAGATCAGGACCTTTGCCCCATGTCTCAGACCCAATTCAGCCCGCGCGTGTTCTCGGGCATCCAGCCCTCGGGAGATCTGCATCTCGGCAATTACCTCGGCGCGATGAAACGCTGGGTGGACATGCAGAACGCGGGCACCCATCAAACCGTCTTCTGCATGGTCGATCTGCACGCGATCACCGCCAAGCTGCTTGATCCTGACGAGCTGCGCCACAACACGCGCGAACTTTGCGCGGGTTTCATCGCGTCGGGCATCGATCCGGAGAAATCCATTCTCATCAATCAGAGCCAAGTGCCTGAACACGCGCAACTGGCGTGGATCTTCAACTGCATCGCGCGGATGGGCTGGATGAGCCGCATGACCCAGTACAAGGACAAGGCCGGCAAGGACGCCGAAAGCGCTTCGCTCGGCCTTCTGGCCTACCCCACGCTCATGGCCGCGGACATCCTGATCTACCACGCCACCCACGTGCCGGTCGGCGAGGATCAGAAACAGCACCTGGAGCTGACCCGCGACATCGCCGCCAAGTTCAACCACGATTACGGCGTCGATTTCTTTCCCCTGACCGAGCCGGTGATCGAAGGCGCGGCCACCCGTGTGATGAACCTGCAAGACGGCACGAAGAAGATGTCCAAGTCCGATCCGTCCGACAAGACGCGGATCAACATGACCGACGACGCGGATGCCATCGCGAAGAAGATCCGCAAGGCCAAGACCGATCCCGATCCGCTGCCCGATGCCGTGGCCGGCCTGGCCGACCGTCCCGATGCCCGCAACCTCGTGAACATCTACGCAGCACTTGCAGACATCGCGCCGCAGGCGGTTCTGGACCAGCACGCCGGAAGCCTGTTCGGCCACTTCAAGGTGGCGCTGGCCGATCTGGCCGTAGACAAGCTGGCCCCCATCTCGGCCGAGATGACCCGCCTGATGGCCGACCCGGCCGAGATCGACCGCATCCTCGGCCGCGGGGCCGAGCGGGCGCGCGAAATCACCGTGCCCATTCTCGAACAGACCTATGACATCGTCGGCATGCTGCGCAGCTGACACCGACCGCGCGCACAGCCACGGTGCGCGCACGCCGAGTTGCTCCATCCTGCCCTCGCCCATAGATCGACGGCATTCGATGGAGCAAGAAGGAGTCGCCTCCGTGTCCTATCAGGCCGATCCCGGCATGCGCATCGGGCATGTCCACCTCAAGGTCTCGGATCTCGATCGCGCCATCGCCTTCTACACCGATGTGCTGGGGCTTGAGATCATGCAACGTTATGGCGCGCAGGCCGCGTTCCTGTCGGCGGGTGGATACCACCACCATATCGGCCTGAACACGTGGGAAAGCCTTGGCGGCCCGCGCCCGGCGGCCAATGCCACCGGGCTTTATCACACGGCGTTTCTCTATCCCGATCGCCCGTCTTTTGCCCGTGCCTTCCGGCGCGTGGTGGATTGCGGCGTGCCGCTCGACGGAGCCGCGGACCATGGCGTGTCCGAAGCCCTTTACCTGCGCGACCCCGATGGCAACGGGATCGAGCTCTACCGCGACCGCGCGCCAGAAGACTGGCCGCGCGGGGCCGACGGAAAGCTTGTCATGGTCAATGACCGGATCGATCTGAACGCGCTTCTGGCCGAGGCATGAAAGCCCAGTCGGCGTGCATTGCCCTGACGGAAGGCGCTTTCAGGGTGCTGTTAACTGGACCTTCACAAAACTGTCCGGTAAGTATGCAACCTTCTTTCATCGAAAATGCAAACGGGGGATCTGCATGACCAGACATCTCACCGACCGGGCACAGCGTCTCAGCGACACAAGCCCCGTCCATCAGGCCGATGGCCTGACAGACCCGGCCGGGCAGGCGACTGAAGCCGCCGCCACCACGCCCGATGCGGCGCCCAAAGACCTGTCCGACAAGGCGAAAGCCGCGCAGACTGCACCCGAAGCCGACAGTCCGGCGATGGCCCAACCCTCCGCGATGGACTACCAGGCCGGCTTCACCTCTGGACGTTAGGGCCCGGCTGCGTTTAGCTGCCCCCGTCCAGTCACGCGGGGGAAGACCATGGCCCATGGCACCAATACCAAGACCTATTTCGAAGGCGCGTGGCACGATGCCGACATTCCCGTCATGCGCGCGGGCGACCACGGGGCCTGGCAGGGCACCACGGTTTTCGACGGCGCGCGCTATGTGAACGGCCTCGCGCCTGATCTGCGGGCCCATTGCGACCGGGTCGTGCGGTCGGCCCGGGCGCTGTCGCTCACCCCCGGTCTGACCGGCGCGCAGATCGAGGAAATCGTGTGGGACGGTCTTTCCCGCTATCCCAAGGACGCCGCCGTCTATATCCGCCCCAATTTCTTCGGCATCGACGCGGGCGATTACGGCATCATTCCGGCCCAGACGGAGGCGGGCTTCTACATCTGCCTCGACGAAGTTCCCATCGCCGTACCCGATGCGGGCGTGCGCCTTGCCACCACGCGCTTCCACCGCCCGGTGATGAACACTGCCGTGCTCGATGCCAAGGCCGGCTGCCTCTACCC
Source organism: uncultured Roseicyclus sp. (assembly GCA_964615955.1). Lineage (GTDB taxonomy): Bacteria > Pseudomonadota > Alphaproteobacteria > Rhodobacterales > Rhodobacteraceae > Gymnodinialimonas. Next base: position 26,575 of record CAZTUG010000021.1, on the reverse strand, counting down.
CAACAACGCGCGAATGTTGATGGAGGCGCGATCCAAGGGCTATTCCAACGCGCTCGTCGCCGACGCGCTTGGCAATGTGGCCGAGGCCGCGACGGCGAATGTCTTCATGGTTCGCGACAATGTGGCCTTCACGCCTATCCCCAACGGCACCTTTCTCAACGGCATCACCCGGCAGCGCCACATCGCCAACCTGCGGGCCGACGGCGTGGAGGTGGTGGAGACGGTCCTCGGCTTCGACGACTTCCGGCAGGCGGACGAGGTGTTCCTCTCCGGCAACCTCAACAAGGTCACGCCGGTGCTGGAATTCGAAGGCACCCAATACCAGCACGGACCGATCACGAAACGAGCGCGCGAACTCTACTGGGACTGGGCGTCCAGCGCGGCCTAAAGCACGTCGCGCAAGCGTGGGACCGGTTTGCGCGTCACGGACATGCGGTATCAGAAAGGTTGGAGTGCGTCGCGTGACTGCGCGTGTACGCGACACGCTCCAGAACCCGCGCCGGGTCCAGTTGCTGGCATGGTCGGACGGATCCGCACATCGCGGGCGTCGCCAGCCCCTTCAAGGTCAGCACATGGCAGGCAGGAGGACCTTGCCCGGGACGACTCCGGCTTCAGGTGAACAAGGGCAAGCGCTTCAGGCGCGCGACCGGCGGCGCAGGCCGACCAATGCTAACGCCGACAGGCATCCGAACAGCAGAACGGCCGAGGCCGGCAGGGGAACCGGGGACGGGTTCACGGTCGGATCCGTTGGGCTGACGGCAATCGGCGATGTGCCACCGAACGACCCGCCGGTGGATCCGGCACGCCCGCCCGTGACGCCACGCGCGCTGCCTCCCCCGATGCCGGACCGCGCGAAGTCGAACCCGGGCGCATTGCCCAATTGCTCGGTCAATTCTGCGAATGCCCGGCCAAGATCGTCGGTCTGGGGGTCGGAAAAGGCGCTCAAGCCGCTCGACGAACCGCCTTCCAGCACCAGAAGAGGAAGGTTCGCGGGCGATTGGTTGGAAGATGCCTGCACGGCACCGACCGAGGCAAGGATGCCCAGGGCCGCTAATCCCAGCGCTGCCGCGCGCGGCCAGGCCCGGAAATGGTCGATATCACTCATAGCACACTCTCAACAAAAAATTGGTTGGGCCCCGAGACTGGATGCCACTTCGGCATCTTTTTGTCAATATTATTGACGTATTCAGACCACAATTCTGCCGTGTTTGGTTAACGGCGCCAACAACAGACTCCAATGGACAGTGCAGCGGCGAGCCGCCATTCTATCCCTCCGCAGGAGGGACAAATTCATGCGCAAATTTCTGGTCGTGCTCGACGACACCCGCGAATGCCTCAATGCCATGCGCTTCGCGGCCATGCGTGCCCGCAATACCGGCGGCGGGGTGGAAATCCTGTCGATCATCCCGCCCGACGAATTCAACCACTGGGTCGGCGTCGGAGAAATCATGCGCGCCGAGGCCCGCGAACGGATCGAGGCGCACTTCAACGTCTTCGCCAAGTGGATGACCGACAAGCAGAAGATCTCCCCCACGCTGATGATCCGCGAGGGTGAGCAGGTCGAACAGATCCTCGCCCATATTGCCGATGCCGCGGATATCGGTGTTCTCGTGCTCGGCGCAGGCTCCGGCAAGGGCGGCCCCGGTCCGCTGGTGACGGCGATGACCAAGCAGGCGGGCAACCTGCCCGTGCCGCTGACCATCGTGCCGGTCGAGTTGTCGAAGGAACAGCTTGAAGCCATCACCTGAGGTCACGCCATGCCGATGCCCTGGACCTTTCGCCACTGCGGCAAGGAATGGAACTGGTTTCTTGAAGATGTGGCCGAAATCCTTGGCACACCGTCGTCCAACGTCGCCTATACGGCGACCGAGGGCACCTTCTCGGCCTTTCGCCGTCGCCTGACGGCGGAGGCGGGCCTTGATTTCGCGCAGGTCCTGCCAGCAGTGCCCCGGGCCCTGTTCGTGCAAGGCTGGAAGCCCGCCGCGCCGGTTCCCTGGTCCGACCGGGCGACCTATACGACCGAGGCGAAGGCGCTCCGCCAGACCCATAACTTCGCGTCCGATGCCGTGATCGAAGCGGTCTCCTTCGCCCTGCACCGGGCGGTGGGCCCGGCGGCGCTCGACCGTGCCCTGCGCCGCATCGGACCCCAGGCGGTCGCGTTCTGGCGGATCGAGGGTCATGCGCCGGAGGCCCTGGCGCAGCGCATCCGCTGATCTTCTTCCCGGCCGGCACAGTTTAGAATCATTCCAGTCGCCTTGACTCTGGCCGGTCATGGGCACATATCTGAGTGAACCTGTAAGGATTGGAAATCCCATGTTCATCCAGACCGAATCCACCCCCAACCCCGCAACCCTGAAATTCTTGCCCGGCCAGACCGTGCTGGAAATGGGCACCGCCGATTTCCCGTCCGCCGACACGGCCGGAAAATCACCGCTCGCCTCCCGCCTCTTCGCGGTCGATGGCGTGACGGGCGTGTTCTTCGGGATCGACTTCGTCACCGTCACGAAGGCGGACACGGTGGAATGGGACCATGTGAAACCCGCCATCCTCGGCGCGATCATGGAGCATTATCAATCCGGTGCGCCGGTCATGGATGATGGCCACACACCCAGCAGCGGCCATGCCGACCATGACGGCGAGGATGGCGAGATCGTGGGCCAGATCAAGACCTTGCTCGATACCCGCGTGCGGCCCGCCGTGGCGCAGGATGGCGGTGACATCACTTTCCACGGCTTCGACCGCGGCGTGGTCTACCTCCACATGCAGGGCGCCTGCGCGGGTTGCCCCTCCTCGACGCTGACCCTCAAGATGGGCATCGAGAACCTTTTGCGCCACTACATCCCCGAAGTGGTCGAGGTGCGCCCCGTCAACGTCTGACGGTGCCGACCCGCTTGCACGCGGCTGGACCGGGGCGCTAAGTCCCGGGCCATGGCACAGATGGCACATCCCTTGATCCTCGCCTTCGATACCTCCGGCCCGTGGTGCGCAACGGCGCTGCTGCAGGGTGGCCGCGTCCTTGCGCAGCGGCGCGAGGAACTGGCCAAGGGACAGGCCGAACGCCTGATGCCACTCATCACCGCCACCCTTGCCGATGCAGGCCTGCCGCTCGACAGGCTGGACGCCATCGCCGTCGGCATCGGCCCCGGCAACTTCACCGGCATCCGCATTTCCGTCGCCGCCGCGCGCGGCCTCGCGCTGGCGCTTGGCATCCCCGCCATCGGCGTCAGCAATTTCGAGGCGATGCGCGGCCCCGGCAGCCGCCGCGCGACCGGGGCCGAACTCGTCAGCCTTCCCGCGCCGCGGGGCGGGCTCTACCTGCAACGGTTCGAGATGGGGCACGAAAGCCGCCCGCCCGATCACCTCCCCAACGGGCAGGCCCCCGACTGGACCGCCCTCCTGGGCATCGACAGACATGTTCATATCCTGGGCGCACGAGCCGATCTCCTGTCCGCACTCCTCGCTGGTCCCGCGGGCGTCGAAAGCCGACCGCCCGCGCGCCCGGCCAGCCTGCCGGAAACCGACCTCGCCGCGACCCTCGCGCGGATCGCCGCCGACAAGCTCGCCGACAAGCTCGCCGATGGCGCGTGCTGGCCGCGCCCCGCGCCGCTCTATGTCAAGCCCGCCGACGCTGCGCCGCAGCGCCACGCGGCCCCGACGATCCTGTGACCCCCGCCGCCATGGCCGCCCTGCACGCCGCAAGCTTCCCGCGCGGCTGGACCGAGGCCGAGATCGCGGCGCTGCTCGCCCGGCCGACCACGCTTGCGGTGACGGCCCCCCATGGTTTCGCGCTTGTGCAAATCCTTCCGCCCGAGGCCGAGATCCTGACCATCGTCATCGACCCCGCCCATCGCGGGCAGGGCCATGGCACTGGCCTGCTCGCGCAAGCCCTCGATATGGCCACCGACAATCGGACCACCACCGTGTTTCTCGAGGTCGATACCCTCAACACCGCCGCCGTGGCGCTTTATGGCCGCGCGGGCTTCACGCGCACCGGCCTGCGGCGGGCCTATTACGCCCATCCCGACGGCAGTCGCAGCGACGCCATCACCATGACCCTCGAAATCCCTGCCCAATCTCGCGGCACCTGACGCAAGGACAGGCACAACGCCCTCGACGGCCAGCAGAATCCGGTTGACCCGTCTCGTCCCCTTTGCCCTTATTCCCCGTGAGGATTCCGTAACCATACGGAATTTCCGCGCTTGGGGACGCGGGCCACCCATAAGGCCCAAGCGCCCCATCACCTGACTTGGGAGACGACCCTATGACCATGATGAAAACCCTGCTTGGCGCCGCCGCGACGCTCGCCATCACCGCCACCGGCGCCCTTGCCGAACCGGCGATCATTTTCGACCTTGGCGGCAAGTTCGATCGCTCCTTCAACGAAAGCGCCTTCAACGGGGCCGAGCGTTGGGCCGAGGAAACCGGCGGCACCTACCGCGAGATCGAGTTGCAGACCGATGCGCAGCGCGAACAGGCGATGCGCCGCCTGGCCGAGGCGGGGGCCAACCCGATCGTCATGGCCGGCTTCAGCCAGGCATCCGCGCTGGAGGTCGTTGCGCCCGATTATCCCGACACCATGTTCGTCATCATCGACGGCGTGGTCGATGCGCCCAACGTGCAGTCGATCCTGTTCTCGGAACATGAAGGCTCCTACCTGGTCGGCATGCTGGCCGCGATGGCGTCCGAAACCGGAACCGTCTCCTTCGTCGGCGGCATGGACATTCCGCTGATCTCGCGCTTCGCCTGTGGCTATGCGCAGGGGGCTGCGGCGGTGAACCCCGACATCACCGTCATCTCCAACATGACCGGCACCACGCCCTCCGCATGGAACGACCCCGTGCGCGGCGGCGAATTGACCCGCGGCCAGATCGGCCAGGGCTCCGACGTCGTCTTCGCGGCAGCAGGTGGCACCGGCCTCGGCGTGCTGCAGACGGCAGCCGATGAAGGCATCCTCTCCATCGGCGTGGACGCCAACCAGAACTACCTGCACCCGGGCATGGTCCTGACCTCGATGCTCAAGCGCGTCGACAACGCGGTCTTCGAGGCGTTCAGCGCCGAGTCCATCGAACCGGGCATCATGGTGATCGGTCTGGCGGAGGACGGCGTCGGCTATGCGTTGGACGAATTCAACGCCGAGCTTGTTACCGAAGAGATGATCGCCGCCGTGGACGCGGCGCGCGCCCAGATCATCGCGGGCGAGATCGCCGTTCACAACTTCTCCGATGACGGCACCTGCCCCGTCGCGATGCAGTAACACCATCGGCGTGCGGGGCGCATCTGCCCGGCACGCCCCCCCGTCGCGGGCCGCGTCCCTTGGTGGACGCGGCCCGTGCCATCTCTGCGAAGGGGCACAAGGGCATGACCGCACCGGCCATCGAACTCAAGGGCATCTCGAAGGCCTTCGGCCCGGTTCAGGCGAACAAGAACATCTCCATATCAGTCGCCAAGGGCACGATCCACGGCATCGTGGGCGAAAACGGCGCGGGGAAATCGACGCTGATGTCGATCCTCTACGGCTTCTACAAGGCCGACGCGGGCGAGATCTTCATCAACGGCGAACGCACCCAGATCCCCGACAGCCAGGCCGCGATCCACGCCGGCATCGGCATGGTTCACCAGCATTTCAAGCTGGTGGAGAATTTCACCGTCGTCGAAAACGTCATCCTCGGCGCGGAAGATGGCGCGCTCCTGCAACCCTCCATCGCCAAGGCGCGGCGCAACCTGACCGAACTGGCTACGGAATACGGCCTCGACGTGAACCCCGACGCGATTGTCGAAGACCTCTCCGTCGGGCATCAGCAACGCGTTGAGATCCTGAAACAACTCTACCGGCACGCCGATATCCTGATCCTGGACGAGCCCACCGGTGTGCTGACACCGTCGGAGGCCGACCAACTGTTCCGCATCCTCGGCCGCCTGAAGGAGGAGGGGAAGACCATCATCCTCATCACCCACAAGCTGCGCGAGATCATGGAGGTGACCGATACCGTCTCCGTGATGCGGCGGGGCGAGATGACGGCGACCGTCAAGACCTCCGAGACCTCGCCCGCGGACCTGGCCGAGCTTATGGTCGGCCGCAAGGTTCTGCTGGAGGTGGAGAAGAAGCCCGCCAATCCGGGCGATGTGGTGCTGGACGTGCAAAACCTCCGCGTGGTCGATGGCGCAGGTGTCGAACGGCTCAAATCCATCTCCTTCCAGATCCGCGCGGGCGAAATCCTCGGCATTGCGGGCGTGGCCGGGAACGGCCAGTCGGAACTGCTGGAGGTGCTGGGCGGCATGATCCCGGCGCGGTCGGGCAGCGTGAAACTGCACGGGCAGGAAATCGACATCACCGGTCGCAATTCCGACGGCCAGTCGCGTCGTCGCCGGGGCATCGGCCATGTCCCCGAGGATCGGCAGGTCGAAGGCCTCATCATGCCCTACGAGGCGTGGGAAAACGTCGCCTTCGGCTATCACAACGATCCGAAATACCAATCCGGCCCCCTGATGAACAACGCCGCCATCAAGGCCGATTGCGCCGACAAGATGGCCCGCTACGACGTGCGCCCGCCCAATCCGCGCCTGCCCGCCCGCAACTTTTCCGGCGGCAACCAGCAGAAGATCGTCGTGGCCCGCGAGATGGATCGCGCGCCCGATCTGCTCCTGGTGGGCCAGCCGACGCGCGGCGTGGATATCGGCGCGATCGAGTTCATCCACAAGCAGATCATCGCGCTGCGCGATGCGGGCAAGGCGGTGCTTCTTGTGTCGGTGGAACTGGATGAAATCCTCGGCCTGTCGGATCGCATCGCCGTCATGTTCGACGGCCAGATCGCGGGCGAGCGTCTGCCCGAAGAGACCAACGAAGGCGATCTCGGCCTGTTGATGGCCGGTGTGACCGAACGGCAAGGGGCCGCGTGATGGACAAGATGCCAAGATGGGCCGACGTGATCCTGATCCCACTGTTCAGCGTGGTCCTTGCCCTCATCGCCTCGGGCGCAGTCGTGGCCTTCATCGGGGAGAACCCGCTGGAGGCCATGGCGATCATGGTGCGCGGGGCCTTCGGCAATGCCTATGGCTGGGGCTACACGCTGTTTTACGCCACCAATTTCATCTTCACCGGCCTCGCGGTCGCGGTGGCTTTCCATGCGCGACTGTTCAATATCGGGGGCGAGGGACAGGCGGCGCTTGGTGGCCTCGGTGTAGCGCTGGCGGCGCTCTACATCCCCTGGCCGCACTGGACGCTGGCGCTGATCGGTTGCACCCTTGCCGCCGCGATCCTCGGGGCCGCATGGGCCGCCATCCCGGCTTACCTGCAAGCCAGGCGCGGCTCCCACATCGTGATCACCACGATCATGTTCAACTTCATCGCCGCCGCGCTTCTGGTCTACCTGCTGGTGAATGTGTTCCGCGTCGAAGGCTCCATGGCGCCGGAAACCGCGCGCTTCCCCGCCGCCACGCATCTTCCGAACGCAAGCCAGTTCGCGGGCTTCCTCGGCTTCGGCCGCTCCACGCCGCTCAACGTGTCCTTCTTCGTCGCCATCGCCGCCTGCGTTGCCGTGTGGCTGCTGATCTGGCGCACCCGTCTGGGGTATGAGATCCGCGCCTTCGGCCATTCCGAAACGGCGGCCGTCTATGCCGGGATCAGCCCGATCCGCATTACCATGGTCGCGATGCTCATCTCGGGCGGGCTGTCCGGCATGATGGCGATCAACGGCACCCAGGGCGAGGCCGAACGGCTGGTGATCGACGCCGTGCAGGGCGCGGGCTTCGTCGGCATCGCCGTGGCGCTGATGGGCCGCTCGCACCCTATCGGCGTGTTCCTTGCGGCGCTGCTGTTCGGCGCGCTCTACCAGGGCGGGGCCGAACTGGAATTCGAGATGCCCGCAATCAGCCGCGAGATGATCGTGGTGATCCAGGCCCTCGTGATCCTGTTCACCGGCGCCCTCGACAACATGGTGCGCATGCCGATGGAACGGCTGTTCCTGGCACTGCGGCCCAAGGCACGGAGCTGAGCCCATGGACTTCATGACCATCCTGCAATTGCTCGACTCCACGATCCGCCTCGCCACGCCGCTGCTGCTGGCCTGCATCGCGGGCCTGTTTTCCGAACGCGCGGGCATCTTCGACATCGGGCTGGAGGGCAAGATGCTCGCCGCCGCCTTCTTCTCGGCGGCCATCGCGTTCTCAACCGGCAACGTCTGGATCGGCCTTCTGGCGGGCACCGCCGCCTCGGTCGTGCTGTCGCTGCTGCACGGCCTCGCCTCCATCACTTTCCGCGGCAACCAGCTGATCTCCGGCGTGGCGATCAACTTCCTCGCGGCGGGCCTCACCGTGGTGATCGCCCAGACCTGGTTCTCCCAGGGCGGCCGCACGCCACCCCTCACCGGAGCCGCCCGCTTCAACGAGATCGTGCTGCCCGGCGCCGCCGCGCGCATCCGCGACATCGCCCAACAGGGCCCGCTGGGACAGATCTACTCGGAACTCATCTCCGGCCACTCGATCCTCGTCTACATTTCGCTGCTGATCGTGCCACTGTCGTGGTGGGTGCTCTACCGCACCCGCTTCGGCCTGCGCCTGCGCGCGGTCGGCGAAAACCCCGGCGCGGTGGATACGGCGGGCATCTCCGTCGTGGCGCTCCGCTATGCCGCCGTGATGATCTGCGGCGTGCTCTGCGGGCTGGCCGGCGCCTATCTTGCCACCGGCCTCTCCGCCGGCTTCGTCAAGGACATGTCGGCGGGGCGCGGCTTCATCGCGCTGGCCGCGCTCATCTTCGCCAAGTGGCGGCCCTGGTATGCGCTCTATGCCTGCCTGCTCTTCGGCCTCCTCGACGCCGTCGGCAACCGCTTCCAGAATATCGAGATCTTCGCCGTCACCGTGCCCGTGCAGTTCATGCAGGCGCTCCCCTATATCCTGACGGTGGTGATCCTTGCAGGCTTCGTCGGCCGCGCCATCCCGCCCCGCGCGGGCGGAGAGCCCTATGTGAAGGAACGCTGACGCCCCCGGTCATCTTGGCCAGGGACCGCCCGCCGAAGGCTCCCGCACCCTCCCCGCGCGGCAAGGGCCGCCGCAGGCGCGCACAGATCCCGTGCGCTCACTCGCATTGATGCACAGGGCCAATGGCGCCATCTCTCCACCTGAAACGGGCAATCCGGCCCGCCACCCAGTAACGGAGACACCGCCATGGCCCTTGCCATCCCCGGCCTGCATCACGTCACCGCCATCTCCGGCGCCGCGCAGGACAATGTCGATTTCTTCACCGGCACGATGCACCAGCGCCTTGTCAAGAAGACCGTGAATTTCGACGCACCCGACACCTATCACCTGTATTACGGCAACGACGCGGCCGAACCGGGCACCATTCTCACCTTCTTCCCGTTCAAGGATGCAGGCCCCGGCCGCGCCGGGCCGGGCATGGCCTCTGCCTATGCCTATGCGGTCCCGCGCGGGATGTTCGAGACATGGACCGCCCGGCATCCAGACGCGCCGGTGCAGGACCGCTTCGGCGATCGTGTCCTGATCCTGCGCGACCCCGATGGCGCGCCGGTGGAACTGGTCGAAACCGACCGCGCCTCCGATGCGCCGCTCGACGGCTTCCATTCGGTGACGCTGTGGGTCGACGACATCGCACCCACGCGCACGGTGCTGGTCGATCACTTCGGCTACGCGGACGCGGGGCACGAGGCGCGCGACGGCACCGAACGGCTGCGCCTGCGCGCGCCCGGCGACGCGCGCGGCACCGTGGTGGACATCCTGCGCACCGACACCGCCCAACCGGCGCGGCAAGGCAAGGGCACCATCCACCACGTGGCATTCCGCGCCCACGACGATACCGAGCAACTGGACTGGCGCGAAAAGCTGCAAGCCGCGGGCCTCGGCGTGACCGAGGTGCGCGACCGCCAGTATTTCAACGCCATCTACTTCCGCGAACCCGGCGGCGTGCTGTTCGAGATTGCCACCGATCCACCCGGCTTCGCCACCGACGAGGATCCGGCCCATCTGGGCGAGGCACTGAAGCTGCCGCCGCAATACGAGGCACAACGCGACAAGATCGAACGCCTGTTGCCGCCCCTCGCCGTCCGATGACCGCACAGCTGGCGGCCCCGCTTGTCCATGCCGGGGCCGCGCCGGACCGGGCGCGCCTGGGCCTCGTGCTGGTGCATGGGCGGGGCGGCACGGCCAGCGATATCCTGTCCCTCGGCACGGCGCTCGGCCTGCCTGACATCGCGCTTGTGGCACCGGAGGCGCCGGGGCAGTCATGGTGGCCGACCTCCTTCCTCGCCCCGCAGGCGCTGATGGAGCCCCATGTCCAATCGGGTCTCGCCGCCATCGAGGACGCCATCGCGACGCTGGAGGCGGCGGGCCTGGCCCGTGCGCGGATCGCGCTGGCGGGCTTCAGCCAAGGCGGCTGTCTCGCGCTGGAATACGCGGCGCGGCGCGGCGGGCTGCGATCCGTCTTTGGCCTGTCCGCCGGGCTGGTCGGCACCGCCGATGCGGGTGAACCGGCGCGCGCGCGCCTCCATGGCCACAGTCCGAAACGCTTCGACTACACGGCAGACCTCGGCGCCATGTCCGCCTTCATCGCCGTCCACGAACAAGACCCCCACATCCCGCTGTCCCGCGCGCGGCACAGTGCGGCCGTTCTGACCCGCCTCGGCGCAGCCACCGATTTCCGCATCGCCCCCGGGCCGGGCCACGCGATCACCGCCGACAGCGTTGCGGCGCTGCGCGCGGCCATGCGTCCCTGAGCTTTCCCGCCCCCTGCAAGGTTCACCGGAACCAGAAGTCCCAGCCCCGTTCATAGGCCGCCACCAGCGGATGGCCCTGGATGGAATTGACCTCCACCGCCTCCGGCCGCGCCTGATCCGCGCCGAAGGCCTGCGCCGCGCCCCAGACCTCGGGCGTCAGGTAGCGCAGGCCCTCCGGCAGGTTCGGCCCCCGGCCCGGCGCGGGCAGCGACGGCCCGGCTAGCACGAAGCCCCAATTGCCGAAGCTCGGCAGATAGGTCTGGTAGGCCAGCACGTCCAACCCGTCGCCCGGCGCGCCCGGGTTGCGCGTCGCGGCCAGTGTCGCCTCGGTGATCCAGAAGGCGTCGGTGGCGAAGGTGGGCGATCCGGCCTGGGTCACGATCAGCCCGTGACCCGACAGATGCTCCACCAGCATCGCGTAGAATTCGACCGAGTAGAGCTTTGACAGCGCGATGCTTTTCGGGTCCGGCAGATCCGCGATGATCACGTCGTAGATCTCGTCCGCGCCAAGGCGTGTCTCCGCCGCCCAGACCCAGGCATCGGCATTCACGACCTCCACGCGCGGATCGTTCAGCGCCCCCCCGTTGAGCGCCACGAGGTCGGGATTGGTCGCGAAGATCTCCGTCACGCGCGGGTCCAGATCGACCAGCGTGACATGCTCCACGCCCTCGTGCCGCAGCACCTCGCGCACCGCCATCCCGTCGCCGCCACCCAGCACCAGCACCCGCGCGACCGACGGCGCCAGCCCCATCGCCGGATGCACCAGCATCTCGTGGTAACGATACTCGTCAAGGCTGTCGAACTGGATCGACGCGTCCAGAAACAGCCGCACCCTGTCGTCGAAGCGCGTGATGACGATCGCCTGGTAGGGCGTGGTCTCGGAAAAGACCACCTCATCCTGGAACAGCCGCGCATCCACGGCGCTGACCAGTCGCTCGGACATCACCAGCGCCACCACCGTGGCCAACAGGAAGCCACCCCAGGGCAGCCACAACCCGCGCCCCAACCGGTCCCGAAACAGCCACAGCGAAAACCCCGCCACCAGCAGGTTCAGCATCCCGAAGGAAAGCGAGGCGCTCATCAGCGGCAGGTTCGGCACGATCAGCAGCGGGAAGGCCAGCGAAGCCGCCAGGGCACCGATATAGTCCGCGGTCAGCACGTTCTCGAACCGGAACTCCACCGCGCCGATCTCTTTCAGCACCCGGCTGATCAGCGGGATCTCCATCCCCGACAACACGCCGATGGCCACCAGCCCGCCATACAGCGGCAGGCCCACCGCGCCATAGATCGCGTAGCTGAAGAACAGCACCGGCCCCAGCGCACCGCCGAACACGCCAAGCGCGATCTGCGCCCGCACGAAGCCAGACAGCGCGTCCCCGACATAGCGCGACACCCAGGCACCCACGCCCATCGCGCTCAGGAACACGCCGATCACGAAACTGAACTGGCGGATGGAATCCCCCAGCAGGTAGCTTGAAATCGTCGCCGCGATCAGTTCGTAGATCAGGCCGACCACCGCCACGACGAAGGTGGCCGCCAGCAGCCAGGCAACCTTGGGCGTCACGGCGGGGCGGTCCGGCGGGGGGGCCGCGTCGGTCAAGACGGGATCAGCCGGAGACCACAACGGAAGCGATGATGATGGCCATGGACAGGAACACCGACCCGATCAGGATGGCAAGCGCGGTGTTCTGGTCCTCCTCGATCTCCTTGATGATCGGAAAGGGTGTGACGATGTCGATCACCTTCCAGGCGACCCACAAGAGCAACATGCCGATCGCGCTGTAGAACAGCATGGAGATCACTTCAGCGAGGATAATCTGGTCAAACATCTGCGGGGGCTCCTTTTCCCGGGGCGGCTGTCATGTGATCCGGTGTCATTTGATCCGGCCGAACGCGGCGAACATGCCGCCGCTGCCCGAAGACCCGGTCCGGATCGATTGCGTCGAGGCGGCCAGGTCGGTGCTCGCGCGCCCGACGCCATAGTAACTCAGGTAGCTTGCGCCAAGCAGCGCGATCACGGCACCGCCGACGATGATCAGTCGGATGGGATCCATCTAGTCCTCACTCGTCCAGTCGGAGCCTGCGAAGCGGCTCTTTTGATGCAACGCGCGTCGGGCGACCAGGGCAATCCCGGCAAGCCCCGATACCACGGCCAGCGCGAAAAGCCAGAAACCCGTCGGCTTTCCCTGCTGAATGCGCAACGCCACGGTGCCGATCAGATTGCTGGCTCCCGGATCGCTCAACTCCAGCCGCACCCGGTGCAGGCCGGTCGCGTTCGGGCGGAAGCGGAAATTGGACCTCCGGCTGCCCTCGGACCAGTTCCCGTCACTGTCGCGCCCGGAATAATAGGACACTGCACGTTCGCCCGCGACCACCGGTTGCCCGTCCGGGCCCAGGATCTCGGCGGCGAAGGCGGCCCATTGATTCTCGAAATCGGTCCGGAACTCGACCAGCGTTATCTGCGCCGTGTTGCTCACCTCGAACGTGTAGCTTTCCGGCAGATCGCTCAACGGCACGGCAGGTGCATCCAGAACCGTTCGCCCCGGAATCATCAGGAACAACAGCCCCAGAACCGCGGCCGCCGCCGTCATGTAGGTCGCTGCCTTGCGCAAGAACGCCTCCTCGCGCAACGGCACATAGGCCTGCAGGGGATGGCGCCGGGCCGGGCCAAGGGCGGCCGGGTCGAAGCCCATCTGCCGCGCCACGGCGTCACGGGGCAGCAACCGCGAGAGTTCAACCTCGCGCTCGCGCGTCGACTCCACCAGTTCCAGCATCGCGTCGGGGCCCAGCAGGCTGACGACCTTGACCGTCTCACCCAGCTTGGGGATCCAGTTGAACTCGCCCTCCATGAAGTCGATCCGCGCCGTGGTTGTCTCGTAATAGCGGAACTTCTGGCCGCCGTAGGACCGCGTCGGCGGCGTCTCGGCACGCTCCACGGATGCCGGGCTCAGCCACTGGCGCATGTCGAAGTCCCGCACCTTGCGGGTAAAGGTCAGATTGCCGTCCTCAAGGTTCAGCCACAGGTAGCCATGGGTGGGCGAGAACACCTGATGCTCCACCCACCGCCACTCGCTCCCGCGATGGCGCTCCACCATGCCGAGCGTTCCGATGACGGTGAAATCAACCCCCTCGTAGGTCAGGGTCATGCCGATCTGCACCGGGCTGTCGGGGTGGTTGCGCTTGCCGATGCTGTCCAGCACCTTGTAGGCGTCCTGCGCGTCCAGCACCGCGCCGCAATAGCCGCAGACATGCGTCAGCACGCGCCCGCCGCCCAGCACCGACAGACCCGCCCCGCAGGACGTGCAGTTGATCGACCGCAGCGCGCCGCCGCTCATGGCCGGCTCCCGTCGGCGCGGTCCACGCGCAACGTGAACGGGTCAAGCCATGTGCCGTCATGCCACTGGTGCCCGCCCTCCCAGAACTCGCCCGACAAAAGCTGCCCGGACGGGCCGGAGGCATTGATGAAATAATGCGCGTCGCCCACACGGATCGCCTCGGGGAACTGGCCGCGCACCGCGACGACACGGGCATGGTCGGCCTCGGTCACGGTGAAATCGGTGCCGGAATAGGTGAAGCTTTCGCCCACGCTCGGCGGTTCGCTGCGGCGTGGGCCGGCATTGCCCTCGTAGGGATGCTGGATCGCCACGTCACCCTCGTCGATGGAAACCCATGCGCCCTGCCCGCGATCGTTCTCCACCCACATCTCGTCCCATGTCCCGCGCCCGTAATCATAGCGCGCATGGCCCACGACGGTGAAGCGGACCCCCTCGGCGGTGATGGTGTCGCCAAGTCCGAACAGCATCGGATACTCGTGCATCTCGCCATGGTCGCCCAGCGGTTGCAGGGCCACGCCATCGCGAAACAGGGTCGTGTCACAGGATGGACAATCGAACATCCGCGTCGAGGGGCGGAGATTGTCGAAACCATAGCCGCAATTGGGGCAGGTGACAGAGGTGTCGGGCATGGTGCAGCAGGCGCGTCCGTAACGGGTTGGGTTCACAATGGGCTGACCCTAGCCGGGGCGAACGCCTTGCGTAAAGGGGGAGCCTGCCGCCGGCCCCCCCCCCGGCCAAGCGTTCCGGTCGCGCCCGCCTTGCGCCTGCCCCTCGCCTGCCCCTCGCCTGCCCCTCGCCTGCCCCTCGCCTGCCCCTCGGCGCGCCCCCGCGCGCGCGGGGCCAGTTCCCGCGCGCCGCCTCACGCCGCCAGAAACGCCTCGATCTCGGCAGACAGCGCCGCCCAATCAGTGAATTCCTGTTCGTCCAGCGTCTCGTCGTAGTCATGCTCGCGCATCACCACGAAACGGACCACCTGGCTGGCGAAATAGTCATATTCGCCGGTGCGCATCGCCCCCGCAACCAGCATCTGCCGATCGGCCTTGAAGCCGGTGCGCATGTTCATTTCCAGCAGGTAATCCTCGGCCTCCTCCATCCCGTCGGGGAAGGCCGCGTTCAGGCTGACCGACAGCATCAGCGTCCGCCGCGCGGCAAGCTCGGCCTTCCGCGCGCCGACCAGGGCCTCGAAGCTGCGCGGATGGCGGCGCTGGTGCACCGGCGCGGCAAGGATCACCGCGTCCACTCCGTCCAGCGACAAGTCGGCGGTGTCGTCGGCATTGGCCCGCTGTCCCTCGTGCCCAAGCCGCTGGACCTCGTCGGCGACGAACCGGGCGATCTTGCCGGTTTGCCCCTCGATGGTCGCATACAGGATCAAGACCTTCATCGCGTCCTCCTATCGGCGCCATGCGCCTTCCATCCGATGGCCTTGCGTAACATGGCCCATCGGCCCCGGCGTTGTTCTGGATCAACCCCGCCACGCGCCGGGCGCATCGGCCCGTTCCTGTGTCGCAAACAGGCTGGACCGCATCCCCGGTTCCGGCAAACCTGCACCTTCGAAAGGAAAGCCCCCATGCCAGACCTCATCCCCGATTTCTCGGCCGACGAATACGCCGCGCGCCTGTCCAAGACCCGCGCCGCGATGGAGGCGCGGGAACTGGATTGGCTGATCATCACCGATCCCTCCAACATGGCATGGCTGACCGGCTATGACGGCTGGTCCTTCTACGTGCATCAGGCGGTGCTGGTCGGACCCACGGGCCTGCCGCTCTGGTGGGGGCGGTCCATGGACGGGCTCGGCGCGCTGCGGACGGTCTACATGCCCGACGACCACGTCATCGGCTATGACGATACCTATGTGCAGAACCCCGACAAGCACCCGCACGAGACGCTGGCCGACCTGATCCGTCAACGCGGTGGCGAGGATGACGCCATCGGGGTGGAACTGGACAACTACTACTATTCCGCCGCCGCCCACACCGCGCTGCTGCGCCACCTTCCCGATGCCGACCTCGTGGATGCCACCGGCCTCGTGAACTGGCTGCGCGCGGTGAAATCCCCCGCCGAGATCGACCGGATGCGCCGCGCCGCCGGGATCGTGGAGGCGATGCACACCCGCATCCTCGACATGGCGGAACCCGGCCTGCCCAAGCATCACCTCGTGGCCGAGATCCTGCGCGTCTCCGTCCTCGGGACGGACGAGGCCTGGGGCGACTATCCCGCCATCGTGCCCCTGGCGCCCTCGGGCATGGACGCCACCGCGCCGCATCTCACCTGGGACGACAGGCCGATGCGCGTCGGCGAGTCCACCTTCTTCGAACTGGCGGGCGTCGTGCGCCGCTACCACTGCCCGCAATCGCGCACCCTCTTTCTCGGCTCCATGCCCGCCCATTTCGCCGAGGCCGAAAAGGCCGTGCTGGAGGCGACGGAGGCGGGCCTCGAACAGGCCAGGCCCGGCAAGACCTGCGAGGATATCGCCAATGCCTTCAACGCCACGCTCAACCGGCTGGGGTTCGAGAAGGACAGCCGCTGCGGCTACGCAATCGGGCTCGGCTACCCGCCCGACTGGGGCGAGCGGACCATGTCCTTCCGGCGCGGCGACGGGACCGTGCTGGAACCCGGCATGACCTTCCACTTCATGCCCGCGCTCTGGCTCGACGATGGCGGGATCGAGATCACCGAGCCGATCCTGATCACCGAAACCGGTGTCGAATGCCTGTCGCGCCTGCCGCGCAAGGTCATGGTCAAATGACCCTGACCGTGCCGCTCGACCAGCCCGGCCAGCACTACGGCCATATCCGCCTGCCCTGGTCGCGCGATGCCAGCGCCTGGGGGCATGTGATGGTGCCGGTCTGCGTCCTGAACGCGGGCCCCGGCCCGACGGCGCTGGTGACGGGCGGCAATCACGGCGACGAATACGAAGGCCCGCTCGCGATCCGCCGCCTGCTGGCCGACCCGCCGCCCCTGACGGGAACGATCATCGCGATCCCGTCGCTCAATCACCCCGCTTTCGTCGCCGGCACCCGCACCTCGCCGATCGACGGCGGCAACCTCAACCGCGCCTTTCCCGGCGATGCTGCGGGCACCGTCACCCGGAAGATCGCCGCCTTCGTCAACGACCACCTGATCCCGCTGGCCGATCTGGTGGTGGACTTCCACTCCGGCGGCAAGACGCTCGATTTCCTGCCGATGGCCGTCAGCCACATCCTCGACGATGCCGAACAGGATGCCCGCAGCGCCGCCGCCGCCCGCGCCTTTGGCGCCCCCTACACGGCGCGCCTGCGCGAAATCGACGATTCCGGCATGCTCGACGGCGCGGCGGAGCGCGCGGGCAAGACCTTCGTGACCACCGAACTGGGCGGCGGCGGCACCACCACGCCCGCCCGCGTGCAGATCGCCTGCGACGGCCTCGCGCGCCTGCTCGCCCATCAGGGCCTTCTGGCCACCGCGCCGCCGCCCGGCTCGACCCGCGCGCTCGACCTGTCGGACCCGGCGGGCTTCCACTTCGCCCCCGGCCCCGGCCTGTTCGAGCCGCTGGCCCATCTCGGCGATACCGTGACGCCGGGCATGCCCCTCGCGCGGGTCTACCCGATCGAGGATATCGCCGCCCCGCCCGTGCCGATCATCGCCGCCGTCGCGGGCCTCGTCGCCGCGCGCCACGTGCCCGGTCTGGTGCAACCCGGCGACTGCGCCTTCGTGATCGGCAGCGTGGACACGGCCTGATCCGTTAACCAAATACATAGAATTGTCTGTTTCCAATTCACCCGATTGCGCCGCCATGGGGCGCCCGCTACCCCCGATCAAAGCCATTTGGACACGACGCCGACGAATCCGGCCCATCAAACCGGACCATCCCGGCCCCTCCGCGCAACCGGCGCGACAGGGTTCCATTCAACGATTTGTGACACCCCATGCAACACGATGCCGAAGCCCTGCTGGAACACGTTCTGAACGCCGTGATGCAGCCCGAAACCGATGCCCTCAGCCTTGCGATCCACCTGCGCAACACCCTCCCCGACGTGCGGCCAATGGCGCTGCTGCGCGCGCTGCTCTCGGCCGAAGCGGTGATCCGCGACACCTTCAACGGCAACAGCCAAGGCCGCACCGATGGCGCGCTGGCCCTGCAAATCGCGTTAACCCTGGCCGAGCTTGCTGATGACCAGGAAGCTGGCCGAGAAGCCGACCACGAAGCTGGCCGCGCGGACGACGCCACCCTGCGCCTGCGCGACCTTCCCTTGTAAAGCCCCCACACCAAGGCACGGCCCCCCTCGCCCCGCGCCGCAAGGCGGGATAGGGTCCGCCCATGTCCAGCCCTGCACCAGCCCCCACCTTCTCCGACGATCAGGCCCAGGCCCATGACCGCATCAGCCAGGTGCTGCGCGACATGGGCGTGGACATCGACAACGACACCCTGACGCCCGTGGTCGAAGGCAAGGGCGCGGTGCTCGCCGTGACCGGCAAGGCGGGGTCGGGGAAAACCCTTCTGCTTGCACAGTTGGTGAAAGCACTGGAACGCTCGGGCGTTGAAATCGTCTCCGGCGACTGGGAGGGAAAGCGCAGAAAGGACAAGCGCACCGTCGCCGTTCTTGCACCGACCAACAAGGCCGCCAGCGTCCTGCGCGCGCGCGGCGTCCCCGCCACCACCATCCACCGCATCCTCTACACCCCGGTCTACGATCCGGAATACGAGAAAGTGGCGGAATGGATGGCCGGCACCGGCGACCGCCCGGTGATCGATGCGCTGACCGACGCCGCGCTCGACCGTGCGAAGGAGGTCTACGACGCCACCAAATCGGTGCCCGCAGCCCTTGCCTCGGCCGGCCTGCGCGGGTCCGATTTCATCACCGGCTGGAAACGCCGCGAAGACGGTCTCGACATCGGGCTGATCGACGAATCCTCCATGCTCGACGACAAGCAGTTCCAGGACCTGAAAGAGATCTTTCCCGTCCTCGTCCTGTTCGGCGACCCGGCCCAGCTTGCCCCGGTCGGGCAGTCCGGCGAAATGGTCTTCGACAAGTTCAAGGGCCCCGACCTGCTGCACCTTGCGCGCATCCACAGGCAGGATGCCGACAACCCGATCCTCGACCTTGCCCATGCCCTCGGCGATCCGGATCTGGATTTCGAGAGCTTCGAGCGGATGATCGAGGGCTTCGCCGCCCGCGACAGCCGGATCGTGATCGCGCCGCGTGCCGACAGCGACATGATGGCCCGCTCGCCCGTTCTCGTCTGGCGCAACGCCACCCGCATCCGCCTGATTGCCGCCTTCCGCGCCGCCCATGGCGCAACCGATACTGAACTTCTGCCGGGCGAACCGCTGATCTGCGACGGGATCGAACTGCCACTCAAACACCGCAAGAAGCGCATCGACCTCGAAGCGCGCGGCCTGATCAAGGGCGCGCCCGTGATCTATCTCGGCCCCGGCGAGCGTCCGGGTTTCTCGCGGCTTCATGTCATCGGCGCCGACACGCCACGCTTCGCCGCCTCTTCCATCGTCAAGATCGAGAAGCCGGGCGAGGAAGAGCCGTTCCTCCCCTATGCCGCCCGCATGGGGGCCGCGTTCCTCCATGGTGCCGCGGTGACGATCCACAAGGCGCAGGGCTCGCAATGGCCCGATGTGCAGGTCTTCGCGCCCGACCTCTACGCCGCCTCCCGCGCCGGGCGGATGGAGGCCGGGCAGGCGCTGTGGAAGCGCCTTGCCTATGTCGCCATCACCCGCGCCGAGGAGCGGCTGATCTGGGTCACCCGCTACATGCTCTCGCGCCCTGTCGCTGCGCTCGGGATTGCCGATCTGGAGGCCAAGGCCGCACCCCTGACCCTTGAGGCGGAAACCGATGACGCTATCAATGCCGATGACTGACACGGCTGCTGCCGTATGCACGGGGTGTGCACAGGGTGTGTACACGGTGTGCGCCCTTGGAGACCGGCCATGAAGACCATCCTCATCACCGGCGCCAGCTCCGGTATCGGCCGCGCCGTGGCGGTGAAAATGGCCGCCTCCGGCTGGCATGTGGGCCTGCTCGCGCGCCGCGTCGAGGCGCTCCGGGAGGTCGCCGCCGAGATCGGTCAGGGCTGCATGGTCCTGCCCTGCGATGTCGCATCCGAGACCGCCGTGGACGACGCATTATCCAGCTATATCAACGCTGTAGGCCGTCTCGATTGCCTCTTCAACAATGCCGGCATCTTCTCCCCCGCCGCGCCGATCGATGCGCTTTCGGTTGCCGATTGGCAACGCGCCGTGGATGTGAACCTCACCGGCATGTTCCTCTGCGCCCGGGCCGCCTTCCGCCACATGCGCGCGCAAAGCCCGCAAGGCGGCCGCATCATCAACAACGGCTCCGTCTCCGCCCATACGCCACGGGAAGGCGCAGTCGCATATACCGTTACAAAACATGGAGTTACAGGCCTTACGCGGCAGCTTGCCCTTGATGGCCGCGCCCTCGACATCGCCTGCGGCCAGATTGATATCGGCAATGCCGAAACCGAAATCCTGCGCGCAATCGCCCGTTCCGCCACCGAACGGAGAGAGCTTCCGCCCCCCATGATCGACACCGCCATCGTCGCCGAAGCGGTCCACGCCATGGCCGAATTACCCTTGTCCGCCAATACCTTGTTTCAAACGCTCATGGCCACGAAGATGCCGTTCGTCGGTCGCGGTTGATCTCCGGCGGGCCTGCTTTGTCGGCCATGGTCCCAAGGTCCCCTGCGACGCCCGAAGCACCGGAGCATCGGAGCATCGGAGCATCGGAGCATCGGAGCATCGGAGCAGCGCCTCCCGTTCTTCTTTGCAAATCAATCCCTTGGCAGTCGCACCCATGCCGCGCGCCAGGCCGGCGCCTCGAAGGGATCGGGCCAGAATTCCCGCTGCAACGCGATCAGATCGCCCCGCACGGTGTGAAAGGTCAGGGCCGTCGCGTGCACCGCCCCGTCGCTGACCCCCACTTCGGTCACGATCTGCACACCCTCCCCGACGATCCGCCGCACATCGAAGGTCCACAACCCCGCCGCCGGATAGGCGGAATTCATCGCCGCGAAGTCCGAGCGGCCCTCCACCACCTCCCCGGATTGCGGCCAGTGGAGGCGAAAATCATCGGTCAAACAACGGCTTGCGGCTTCGAAGTCGTTCGAGTTCATCACTCGCCAGAACTCCCGAACGACCTGTTGTGCCCGGGCGCTCATGTCCGGATATAGCGGAACACGGCCGAGGCCAGCCACCCCGCCGCAATCGCGATGGCCAGCGACAAGATGCCGTAGATCAGCGGGCGGTCATGGGCGAGATTGTATATGAACCGCTCCAACCCGACCTTGCGCACAGCGATATCCTGTTCGAACACGTCGATCACCCGACCCTCCCGTGTCAGGAATATCCGCGTCCGGTAGTCGCCCTCGACAAGATTGGCGGGCAACTGGATCGAGGTATCGAACAGGGTCTGGTCGCGCAGCGTCACCGCCCCTTCGATCAACTGGTAGAGGTCTGACCGCTCCCGAATCCGGATCAGGGCATCCGTGAAGGCCTGCCCGTCGGAAACGCCAAGGCCCACAGCCCTGATCGCGCGCGGGATGGAGACCCTGTGGCGCAAATCCTCAACATGGGTGAGGACGTCCTCGAACGGCGCGGTCGTGGCAACGGCATAGAAGGAGGGCGCGGAATCCACCTCGATTCCGTCGGTGTTTACCCAGATGCCGAACCGAAGGCTCTTGCGGCGCACCGAGGCCGGCAAGGACGGCCCTTCGACGGTGATGATGACCTCGATCGACCCGTCCGGCGCAGGCGCATCGCGCCCGACCGCGCCGAAGATCAGGATCTCCGAGCCCTCGAAATTCGCTGTGATGTTGATCGTGTCCCGCGACAGGCCGGCAACCACGGTTTCCGCCGCAACCGGGGTCCAGACCGCAAGAAGCGCGGCTACGATCAGACCGCCGCCCCTCAATGTCCCGCTCCCGGTCCGATGGAGTAAAGCTCCGAAGGCATCACCAGCAGATCGAAGGCCAGCTTGCCGCAGACCGCCAGAACCATCACCGACAAAAGGATGCGCAACTGCTCGGCCTTCATCTTTGTCCCGATCCGCGTTCCAACCTGCGCCCCCACCACGCCGCCCACCAACAGCAACACCGCCAGCACCATATCGACCGTATAATTCGTCGTGGCATGCATCAGCGTGGCGAAGCCCGTCACGAAGATGATCTGGAACAGCGACGTCCCGATGACGACTTTCGTCGGCATTCCAAGCAGATAGATCATCGCAGGCACCATGATGAAGCCGCCGCCCACCCCCATGATCGCGGCCAGCACACCGACCAGAAGCCCGACCAGCAGCGGCGGGATGACCGAGATGTAAAGCCCCGAGGTTCGGAACCGCATCTTGAACGGCAGGGAATCGATCCAGCCGCGATGTCGCCGCTTCGGCACGACACTGCCGCCCGACGCGCGCGCCCTGCGGATCGCGTTCAGGCTTTCGACGAACATGATCCCGCCGATGATCCCGAGAAACACGACATAGCAAAGCTGCACAAGCAGATCGACCTGCCCCAGCCGCGCCAGAACGGCAAAGACCTGCACCCCCGCGGCCGCCCCCACAAGTCCGCCCGCCAGCAGCACGACACCCATCTTGATGTCGACCGTCTTGCGCTTGAGATGCGCAAGCAGCGCGGAAAAGGACGAGGCGACGATCTGGTTTGTCGAGGTCGCCACTGCCACGGCGGGCGGAATGCCGACGAAGAACAGAAGCGGCGTGATCAGAAACCCGCCACCCACGCCGAACATTCCCGAAAGAATGCCGACAAGGCCACCCAATCCCAGCAGGAGAAAAGCATTCACGCTCACTTCTGCGATGGGAAGGTAGATCTGCATGGGATGCTTTCGACTCTGATGGGTCCGGTGTAGCGTGGGCGGCTTGCCTTGGCCAGTGGACCACTCGGCTGCCGCAGTCGGAAAGAAACGCAGCCCGTGCCCAAGGATCGTCCCCCGACCTTCGTCTTAGGGTATGACATGCGTATGGAAGCAAGCGACGAGGATCTGGCCCTTGCGGCCGCAGGCGGCGACGCAACCGCATTCGAGCTGTTGCTCGTGCGGCTCTACGATCGCCTGTTCAGCCTGTGTTTTCGCCTGACCGGAAGCCGCGCCGAGGCCGAAGACCTGACCCAGGACATCTGCCTTGCCCTGCCCGGCAAACTGGCGGGCTATCGCGGACAGGCGAAGGTCACGACATGGCTTTACCGTGTCGCCGTGAACGCCGCGACGGATCGGCGGCGCAGGCAGGCCAGCTACGCCCGCGCGACCGAAGGCTGGGGTGATTGGGAGATCGACCGGCAACAGGCCGTGTCCGAGGCCTGCGCCGCGACCGAATGGCTGGCCCGCGCCATGGCGGGCCTTGGCGAGGGCCTGCGCGACACGCTGGCGCTGGTGCTGGACGACGTGACCCATGCGGAGGCCGCCGAGATCCTCGGCGTCTCCGAGGGGACCATCAGTTGGCGCGTGGCTGAGGCGAAGAAGAAATTGCGCGCCATGAGTGACAAGGAGGAGGGCGAATGACCTCCAGCGATGATTTCAACGACCTCAAACGCGCGATGGGCGCGGCCACGCCCGCGCCCGACACCGCGCGCCGTGCGGCCAACCTGTTGCAGGCGCGGGCGAATTTCGACCGCGCCCAAGGATCGCTGCAAGCAGCGCGTCCAACTTCTGCCCCCCCGACCAACCGGGGAGTCCTCGCAGGAGTTTTCGAAATGCTGTTGACCCGAACCACTGGCGCATTGACCGCCACCACCGCGCTGGTCGCGGTCGGCGTCCTGACCCTGAGCCCCGCCGGGCAGGAGATGCTGCGTGGCGCTCCGCCCGCTGGCCCGATCTCGATCCCCGAGATCGCGCAACAGCTTGAGGCCCTCGCGCCCGTCGCCGATGCCCCACCCCTGCAAGACAGCGCCCCCACCGCAGACGCGGGGTCCGTCCGCATCGTCGCCCCGCGCCCGGAGCCTGCCCCAGCCCCCCAGCCGCTCAGCCCGGATCAGGCGCTGTCTCTGCCGTCCGCTGACGCACCGTCCAACCCATCGACCCTGCTTCAGGAGCCAACCAGTTTGCCCGGCGATCTGCTCGGTGCCATCGCCGGGTTGGAGACCGCCGTCGGGGGTGTGTCCCAGTTCGGCACCGGCAACACTGCGACTATCGCTCCCCGGACGATGGCCGATGCGGGCATCGTGGCCCCCGCGCCCGGTCGCCTCCCCCGCGGCACCGCCGACGACGCAGCGCCCGCCCCGGTGCCCGTTTCCGAGGAATTCGCCGGCACCCACGCGCCCCCCCTGCGGCTGGTTGCCGACAATCCCATTTCCACATTCTCCATCGACGTGGACACGGCCGCCTATTCCCTGCTGCGCTCCACCCTCAATCGGGGCATGCTCCCCAACCCGGATGCCATCCGGATCGAGGAAATGGTAAACTATTTCCCCTACGACTATCCCGCCCCCGACGCGGGCGACATCAGCCCCTTCCGCCCGACGGTCGAAGTGTTCCAGACGCCGTGGAACCCCGACACGCAACTGGTCCATATCGGCTTGCAAGGCGTCCTTCCCGCGATCGAGGATCGTCCGCCCCTGAACCTCGTGTTCCTGATCGATACCTCCGGGTCGATGAACGATCCAGCCAAGCTGCCGCTTCTGATCCAGTCTTTCCGCCTGATGCTGGACCGGCTTAACCCCGACGACCAAGTCGCCATCGTGACCTATGCGGGCAACGCTGGCGTGGCGCTGGAGCCAACCTCGGCCACGGAGACCGCCACCATCTCCCGCGCGTTGACGGCGTTGCAGGCGGGCGGATCGACCGATGGAGTCGGTGGCTTACAAGCGGCTTATGGCCTTGCGGCGCACATGATGGCCGAGGGCGAAGTGTCCCGTGTCCTGCTCGCCACAGATGGCGATTTCAATGTCGGTATCAGCGACCCGGACGCGCTGGAGGCCTATATCGCCGACCAACGTCAAACCGGCATCTACCTCTCCGTGCTCGGCTTTGGGCGCGGCAATCTTCAGGACGATACGATGCAGACGCTGGCGCAAAATGGCAATGGCACGGCGGCCTATATCGACACCCTGCACGAGGCGCAGCGGGTGCTTGTGGATCAGCTTGCGGGGGCCCTCTTCCCCATCGCGGACGATCTCAAGGTACAGGTGGAGTTCAACCCTGACCTGATCGCCGAATACCGCCTGATCGGATACGAAACCCGGTCTTTGGCGCGCGAGGATTTCGCCGATGACGCCGTCGACGCAGGAGAGTTGGGGGCGGGCCATTCCGTCACGGCGATCTACGAGGTCACGCCCGTCGGCTCCCCCGCCCTGCGCATCGCCCCGCTGCGTTATGGAACGGAGGCCGAGGCCCCCGCGATCCGCGCAGACTACGCGGACGAGTTGGGTTTTCTCAGCCTGCGCTGGAAGGCCCCCGGCGACGACGAAAGCCAGTTGATCGAGTTGCCGATCCCCGCCGTCCTCTCAGAACCGGGAACCGAGGCGCAGTTCGCCGCCGCCATCGCAGGCTTCGGTCAATTGCTGCGCGGGTCCGACGTCCTGGGCGTCTGGAGCTATGACGACGCCATCGCGCTGGCAAACGCCAACCGGGGCGCGGACCCATTTGGCTACCGGGCGGAAGCGGTGCAACTCATGCGACTGGCGCAAAGCCTGTCGGATTGAGCGAGGGTCACGCCCGGAAGGCCGGGTCGGATAGCCAGCCAAGGGTCGGCCCCGTCGGCCCGCAGGGTTTGTACTCGGCCCCGAGCGGTGCGCAGTATCCCAGCGCACGGATGGTACGGAAGACATTGCCATAAGCGATCTCTCCTTGGTCCGGCGCGCCCCGGTCCGGGACGGAAGCGAACTGAATGTGACCGATGATCGGCATCAGGTCGCGCAGGCGGTGCGACAGATCGCCCTCCGTCAACTGGACGTGGTAGCAATCGAACATCAGTTTCAGGTTCGGCAGGTCCAACGCAGCGATGATCGCGCGCGCTTGCGCCGTGGTATGCAGGAAATAACCGGGCGCATCGCATCTGTTCAGCGGCTCGATCAGGATGGTGATGCCCTGCAAGGCGGCCTGCGCGCAGGCATGAGCGAGATTGGCGCGGAAGGTGGCGTCAGCCTCCGGCCCCTGAGCGACACCGGCCATGACATGCACCATCCGAGCGCCGATCGCGGTGGCATAGGCCACGGCCTCGTCGATCGCAGCGCGGGCCTCCACCGCGCGACCGGGCAGCGCCGACAGGCCGTTTTCCCCGGCGGCGACATCGCCGCGCCGTGTGTTCAGGCCAAGCATGAGCAGACCGGTATCGGCCAAGGCTGCCGCGACATCAGCGGCGGGGACATCATAGGGCCAATGACATTCGACGGCATCGAACCCGGCCGACTTCGCGGCGCGGATCGCATTGGGCAACGGCAAGTCCGCCCACAGGAATCCGAGATTGGCGGAAAAGGTCAACGATCGCCTCAATCGAATGCCGAAGATGTGGAGTTGCTTGGTCCGCGGGCGTTTTTTCCGCGCGACAGGCCCGTCAA
>CAZTUG010000020.1:41569-45091 GCA_964615955.1 uncultured Roseicyclus sp. | reverse complement strand
ACTTCATCGCGCAGGCGACCATGTCGTCGATCAGGCGGTGTTCGTAGGTGATGCCCGCTTCCTTGAACTTGTCCGCGAACTCGGTATCGAAAACCTCCTGGAACAGCAGCATGAACTGGCCGTCATATTGCTTGAGGATGGTGTTCTTGGTCGAGAGATAGACCGGCCAGCCAAGCTGGAGGCCGTAATTCATCGAGGCGCGGGCAAAATCGCGGATGCTGTCATCGAGGTTGTACATGCCCATGAACACGCCCGAGGACGGCGCGTCGAAGACCTCGCGTTCATCCACGGTGCCGTCTTCGCCGACGAATTTCATCGTCAGCTTGCCGGGGCCAGGGAATTTCATGTCGGTGGCGCGGTACTGGTCGCCGTAAGCATGGCGGCCGATGACGATGGGCCGGGTCCAGCCGGGCACGAGGCGCGGCACGTTGGAGCAGATGATCGGCTGGCGGAACACGACGCCGCCGAGGATGTTGCGGATCGTGCCGTTGGGCGAGCGCCACATCTTCTTGAGGCCGAATTCCTCCACCCGCGCCTCGTCCGGGGTGATGGTGGCGCATTTCACCGCGACGCCGACCTCCAGCGTCTTGTTGGCCGCGTCGATGGTGACCTGGTCGTCGGTGCGGTCGCGTTCCGTCATCCCCAGATCGTAGTAGAGCAGGTCGATATCGAGATAGGGCAGGATCAGCTTGTCCTTGATGAAGGACCAGATGATGCGGGTCATCTCGTCGCCGTCCATCTCGACGATGGGGTTGTCTACCTTGATCTTGGCCATGGGGCTCTCCGGGTCTGTGTGTCGATTGGCGCTGTCTGTAGCCGAGGCGGGGGCGCTTGGGAAGAGGGTATACCGTTGCATACCGGCGTCGCGGTGTCGCGGTGCATGTGCCGGGACGGGTGGCGCGCCCGGTGCGGACGCGATCCGGGGTTTCGGGCGGAGGGCGAGACCGGGGCGGCGGTGGCGGCAGCGCCGGCCGAGGCCGGTCCGGGCGCGGCGCGGGGCGGCGTGTGGCGGGGCGGTCGAATTGAGGCTTCGTTAGGGACTTGCTGCTAGCACGGTGACATGACCGTGCCGCTCAAATCCCTTGTGACCGTCGGCCTCCTGTCAGGTTGCACCCTGCTGGTCGGGCCGATCGGACTGCTCGCGGCCTCCCCCGCGGTGCCCGGTGCCGTGGCGTTGGTGGTGGCGCCGCCCTGGGCCGCCGAAGGCGGTGCCGATGGCGTGGTCCGCGCGGCGGGCGGGCAGCCGGTGGGGCCCACCGCGGCACCCTTCGCCACGCTGGCCGTCCTGCAAGAGCCGGGTAGCGTTCGACTTCATGGCGCATGGGCCGTGTTCGACGGCCGTTTCATCGCGCAGATCTGCGGCATGGGGCCCGTCCCCGAGGATTGACAAAATGACACCTGACATTGTTCCCGCCTTGCAACCGGTGCCGCCGACCACGTCCGACGCGGTGATGGCGCGCTGTTTCATCCTCGGCATGGTCGCCGTGATCGGGTGTGCGGCGCTGCTGACCGGCGGGCCCGTGGTGCCCGTGCTTGCCCTTGCGGGTGGCTTCGCCTTGGCAGGATGCCTTGCCGCCCGGATCGCACCGGGGGCAGAGGCCGTGCTTGTCGCCATCGCGCTGGCCGGGCAGGGCATGGTCTTCACCGCCGTTTTCACGGGCCACCCCTGGCAGGTGGACAGCCACATGATGTTCTTCGCGATCCTGGCCATCGCCGCCACCCTGCAATCGGTGCCGGCACTGGTCGCGGCGGCGGGGGTCATCGCGGTGCATCACCTGAGCCTCGGGCTGCTGATGCCGGCGTTGATCTACCCGTCGAGCAACCTGGTGGAAAACCTGGAACGCACCGCCCTGCATGCGATGGTCGTGGTAATGGAAACCACGTTTCTCGGGCTTGCGATCGTGTCGCGGGCCCGCCAGAAGGCCGCCGCTGACCGATCCCACCGGGTCGCGCTGGAGGCTGCGGACGCGGCCCGCGCGGCCCTGGCGGAGGCCGACAGCCTGCGGGCCCATGCCGATGAGGTCGGCCGCGCCGCGCGCGAGATGACCGGGGAATTGGGGCGCAACCTCGCCGCCATGGCGGCGCGGGATCTGACCGGGCGGATCGGCACCGGCGGCCCGGCGGATTATGCCGACCTCGCCCGTGACTACGACTGCGCCATCGACCTGCTGTCGGTGGCCCTGGGGGAGACGCTGGAGCTGATGGTGGACATGCAGACGGAAGCCGCGAGCGCGGCCCAGATGACCGAGGGCATGGCCGTGCACCTGGAGCGTCAGGCCGCCGATGTCAGCCAGACCGCGACGGCGATCCGCGACCTGACCGGGTCGCTGGAGCAGACCGCGGAGGGCATTCATCAGGTGCGGAGCGGGGCGGAAATGGCGTCGCGCAAGGCCACCGAGGGTGGCGAGATCGTGCGCGCGGCGAATGCGGCGATGCTCGATATCCAGAGCGCGTCGATGCAGATCGAGAACATTATCCAGGTGATCGAGGAAATATCGTTCCAGACCAACTTGTTGGCGCTGAATGCCGGAGTGGAGGCGGCGCGGGCGGGCTCGGCCGGGGCGGGTTTCGCCGTGGTCGCGTCGGAAGTGCGCGCGCTGTCCCATCGCACCTCGGAGGCGGCCAACCAGGTCAAGGCGCTGATCTCGGATAGCGTGGGCAAGGTCGCGGAGGGTGCCGCATTGGTGGACCGCGCCGGATCGGCACTGGTCGAGATCGAAGCGGCCGTGGCCGATGCGACCGGGCAGGTCTCGGGCCTGTCGCAGGTGGCGGCGGACCAGAGCACGGCCCTGCGGACCATGGCGGGCAATGTCGACACGATCGACAACGCGATCCAGGCCTATGCCGCCCAGACCGAGCAGATGTCGGCCATGAGTGCCCGGATCGCGCAGGATGCGGAAGCGCTGCACCGACGCCTGGGCGGGTTCCGGTTGGGGCACACCGCCGCGACCGGCCCGCGCGGCGCGCGGGCGGCCTGATGTTCGGGGCGCCGGGAGCCCCGGGCCGCGGCAGGATGCGCGCGACCGGCTGGCGGTGATCGGTTGGCGGTTGGCCGGTTGGCAGTGGTCGGCTGGCGGTGGGCGGCTGGCGGTGAGCGGCTTGCGGTGAGCGGTGAGCGGTTGGCGTTGGGCGGCTGGCGGTGAGCGGTTGGCGGTGGGCGGCAATGGTGCCGGGCCGCTGCGATGGGACGATGGACTTTGCATGGCCGGGAGTGGATGGCGGGACGGGCGGCCTGCTGGCGGCGGCTTGCCCCGGGGGCGGTCGGGATCGGGCGGCTCAGCCCACTGACCCTGTCCAGCGTCTGATGCTTGGACAATCTCGTCCTGCCGTCCTGCCGTCCTGCCCGGCGGTCCTGCCCGGCGGTCCTGCCCGGCGGTCCTGCCCGGCGGTCCTGCCCGGCCGTCCTGCCCGGCCGTCCTGCCCGGCCGTCCTGCCCGGCGGTCCTGCCCGGCCGTCCTGCGCGGCCATCCTGCCCGGAGAGATCGGCGAAAGAACCCGACCCCTGATCGCAGCGCCGGACAA
>CAZTUG010000020.1:0-41469 GCA_964615955.1 uncultured Roseicyclus sp. | reverse complement strand
TCCTGCCCGGAGAGATCGGCGAAAGAACCCGACCCCTGATCGCAGCGCCGGACAATCGCCCATGGATCGCCTTGCCCGTGCGACCCCGGACAGCCCCTGCGACCCCGGACAGCCCCTGCGACCCCGGACGGCTGCCGGTGACCGGATCACTCTGCCTGGCCGACGAGGGCGGGCCGGGGTCGATCGTGCGTCGCTGGCGCCGGGATCTGCGGGCGGGACCCCGGGGACCGGCTGCGCTCGGTGGGGCGCGACCGACTTGATCTGCCACGACGGGATCATGTCGACGACGCGCGCACCCGGCAACGATCGGTCCGTCCAGGTCCCTCGACGTCGGTCTTGACCCTGCAACACCGCAACGCCCCGGGGTCCGTCGGGAAACGGCGGTGCAGCACACCGCACGGCGCGGTGCCGCCGGCCCGGATCACCCGGTGGGAACCGGACGGACGCTGCTGCAACCGCGAACCCGGGAGACGCGCCAGGGCGGAGGCTGCGCACGGGCAAGCCCTGCGGGAAGGCATTGCGGACGGTGCGGACAGTGCGGACAGGCTGTGCGGGCGCGGGATCGGTTCGGGGTGCGGCTTGTCATGGCGGTCCCCCGCGACGCGGCATCACGCCTCGGGCGGCAGACCGGCGGCGCGCAGGCGGTCTTCCAGCACCTTGCGCGCGCGGCGTTCGGCGAGAATCACGCGCACGGCGGTGCGGTAAAGCTCTTCCGTCGTCGGGGAGGAGGTGCCGACGATCTTGGCGATGGTTTCGGGCAGGTCCTCGTCCTCGAGGGCGAGGGACGCGTTGCAGGCGTCGAGCGCGAGTTTCTCGGCGAGGTCGTTGGCAAGGCCCATGGTCACTCCTTATCCGCGTTGGTCGGTTGATCCACACCGACCTGGGTGGCGCGCCGGTCTTCGCCATTGCCGGAATGACACGGCACCGGCGGGTCGGCGATGGTCGTGCCCGCGATCCGGGCGAACGGCCCGGTCGCGCCGCGCCATCGGTTCAGCGTGTGGATTCGGTGAGACGTTGGCGGACATAGGTCTGAACCGACTCGATCATCGGGTCCATATGGGGATCCTCGAAGAAATGACCGGCGCCCTCCACCTCCTGGTGGGTGATGGTGATGCCCTTCTGTTCGTGCAGCTTGCCGACGAGGATGCGGGTGTCGTGCGGCTTGGCCACGCGGTCGGAGAGGCCGTTGATCACGAGACCGGAGGAGGGACAGGGCGCGAGGAAGGAGAAATCATACATGTTCGCGGGCGGCGAGACGGAGATGAAGCCGGTGATCTCGGGGCGCCGCATGAGCAGTTGCATCCCGATCCACGCGCCGAAGGAAAAGCCCGCGACCCAGCAATGTTTGGAATTGGGGTTCATCGATTGCAGATAATCCAGCGCGGAGGCGGCATCGCTGAGTTCGCCGATGCCCTGGTCGTATTCGCCCTGGCTGCGCCCGACGCCGCGGAAGTTGAAGCGCAGCACCGTGAAGCCCATCTTGTGAAACGCGTAATGCAGATTATAGACGACGCGATTGTTCATCGTGCCGCCGAACTGGGGATGTGGATGCAGCACGATCGCGATCGGCGCGTCCTTTGCCTTTTGCGGGTGGTAACGGCCTTCCAACCGGCCTTCCGGTCCGGGGAAAATAACCTCGGGCATCCACGTCTCCTTGCGCGTCGCAGGGTTCCGGGGCGCGGCGGCGCAGCTTCCTTGACGGAGTGCGGACCGGTCCTTAGAACGATTCCAATATCCGGCGGCTCGGGTGAGCCACCGCTGGGGTTGGATCGCAGTTAAGCGCGGGGGCCTCAAAGGTCAATCATTCCAAGCTGTCGGCGCGTGATATTGCAGCGTCGGCGATGAAACCGGGCATCAGGGGCCACGACATGAAATTGAGCACCAAGGGCCGCTATGCGGTGGTGGCGATGGCGGATCTGGCCTTGCAGCCCGATGGCGTCCTGACGCCGCTGTCGGACTTGTCGCGGCGGCAGGATATCTCCTTGCCCTATCTGGAACAGTTGTTCGTCAAGCTGCGGCGGGCCGAGCTTGTGGTGTCGGTGCGCGGACCGGGCGGGGGGTATCGGCTGGCGCGGGCGGCCTCGGATATCCGGGTGGTGGAGATCTTCGCGGCCGTCGACGAGACGGTGAGCGCGCTGCATACCGGTGCCGGGGCATCGGGCGGGTCGAGCGGCAGTCGGGCGCAAAGCCTGGCGAACCGCCTGTGGGAGGGCTTTTCGGCCCATGTCTACGTGTTCCTGCACCAGACCCGGTTGTCGGATGTCGTGCTGAACGAATTGACCCCCTGTCCGGCCGTGCCGAACCTGCTTGAGCTTGTGGATGAGTAGTGCGGCGCTGCGCGCAGGGATTGCGCTGCCTTCGGCATCGCCGGTCGCCGATTTTCTGGCGAAAATCGGCGTGGTGTGTCCGGTGCGGGCGGTGCGGCGGGCGGCTGGCGGACTGCGGTTTCGCGCCAGCATGAAAGGGTCGGCGCCGAACGGGCGAGGTCGGGGCTTGTGACGGGGCGAGGTTATCTCGACTGGAACGCGACCGCGCCGCTCCGGCCCGAGGCGCGGGCCGCGATGGGGGCGGCGATGGATGTCGTTGGCAACCCGTCTTCGGTCCATGCGGAGGGCCGTGCGGCCAAGGCGCTGCTGGAGCGCGCGCGGGCGCAGGTCGCCGAGGCCCTGGGGGCTGCGGGCGCGGATGTGGTGTTCGTGTCCGGCGCGACGGAGGCGGCGGCGCTGGCGCTGGCAGGGCGGGGATTGCACGCCGCGGGCGTGGAGCATGATGCGGTGCTGGCCTGGGTGACGCCGGATCTGGCGGTTGGTCCGGACGGGGCGATCGCGGTGCCCGAGCCGGCGCGGGCCTGTGTGCAGGTGGCGAATTCCGAGACCGGGATCGTGCAGGATCTGCCCGGCGGTCTGGCGGCGAGCGACTGGACCCAAGGGTTCGGCAAGATCCCCTTGGCCTTCGATTGGTCGGGTGTGGAGATGGCGTTCGTGTCGGCCCACAAGATCGGCGGGCCGAAGGGCGTGGGGGCGCTGGTGATGCGCCGGGGGCTCGATGTGGCGGCGCAGATCCGGGGCGGCGGGCAGGAAAGCGGGCGCCGCCATGGCACCGAGAACCTGATCGGAGTCGCGGGATTCGGCGCGGCGGCACAGGCGGCGGCGCGCGATCTGGCGGATGGCGTCTGGGAGCCGGTGGAGAAACTTAGAAATATTCTAGAAACATATCTGGACCTCGCCGGGAATTCGACTATTTTTGTCGGGAAAGCCGTGAACAGACTTCCGAACACCACGATGATCGTGACGGAGGGATGGAAGGGCGAGACGCAGGTGATGTCCATGGACCTGGCTGGATTTGCCGTTTCGGCGGGATCGGCCTGTTCCAGCGGCAAGGTCCGGGTTTCGGGCGTGTTGCGGGCGATGGGGTTTTCCGAGGCGCAGGCGGGCAGTGCGTTGCGCGTCTCCCTCGGGCCCACGGTGACGGAGCGGCAGGTGGAGGCGTTTTGCGAGGCCTTCCTTGCCGCCCGGCGAAAATGGCGCGCGCGAGCGGGCGGATAGTAGCGGAGTGTTTGAGATGAGTGCAGTCGACACCGATATCGGGCCCGTCAAGGATGGGGTGGACCAGGGAACCGTCGATGCCGTCAAGGACCTTGGCGGCAAATACAAATACGGCTGGAACACCGAGATCGAGATGGATTACGCGCCGATCGGCGTGAACGAGGATATCGTTCGCCTGATCAGCGAGAAGAACGGCGAGCCGGAATGGATGCTGGACTGGCGTCTGCAGGCGTTCAAGCGCTGGAAGCAGATGAAGGAGCCGACCTGGGCGATGGTGCATTACCCCGCCATCGACTACCAGGCGCAGTATTACTATGCGCGGCCCAAGAGCATGGCGGACAAGCCGAAATCGCTCGATGACGTCGATCCGAAATTGCTGGAGACCTACAAGAAGCTAGGGATCCCGCTGAAGGAGCAGATGATCCTCGCGGGGGTCGAGGGGGCCGAGGATGCGCCGGCGGAAGGCCGCAAGGTTGCGGTGGATGCGGTGTTCGATTCTGTTTCGGTCGGCACGACCTTCCAGGCGGAGTTGAAGAAGGCGGGTGTCATCTTCTGTTCCATCAGCGAGGCGATCCGCGATCATCCGGACCTGGTGAAGCAATATCTCGGCTCGGTCGTGCCGATCACCGACAACTTCTTCGCGACGCTCAACTCGGCCGTCTTCAGCGACGGGTCCTTCGTCTACATCCCGCCGGGCGTGAAATGCCCGATGGAGCTGAGCACCTATTTCCGCATCAATGCCGAGAATACCGGCCAGTTCGAGCGCACGCTGATCATCGCCGACAAGGGCGCTTTCGTGTCCTACCTCGAAGGCTGCACCGCGCCGATGCGCGACACCCATCAGTTGCACGCCGCCGTGGTCGAACTGGTGCTGCTGGAGGATGCTGAGATCAAGTATTCGACGGTGCAGAACTGGTATCCGGGCGACGAGAACGGCAAGGGCGGCATCTACAACTTCGTGACCAAGCGCGCCGATTGCCGGGGGGACCGGTCCAAGGTGATGTGGACGCAGGTCGAGACGGGCAGTGCGGTGACATGGAAATACCCGTCCTGCATCCTGCGCGGCGATGACAGCCAGGGCGAGTTCTATTCCATCGCCATCGCCAACAACATGCAGCAGGCCGATACCGGCACCAAGATGATCCACCTGGGCAAGCGCACCCGGTCGCGCATCGTGTCGAAGGGGATTTCGGCGGGCCGGGCGCAAAACACCTACCGTGGCCTGGTGTCGATGCATCGCAAGGCCGTGGACAGCCGCAATTACACGCAATGCGACAGCCTGTTGATCGGCGACAAGTGCGGCGCCCATACGGTGCCTTACATCGAGGTGAAGAACAACAGCAGTCGTGTCGAGCACGAGGCCACGACATCCAAGGTCGATGACGACCAGATGTTCTACTGCCAGTCCCGCGGCATGGACGAAGAGGCGGCGGTGGCCCTGATCGTCAACGGCTTCGCGCGCGAGGTATTGCAGGCCCTGCCGATGGAGTTCGCCATGGAGGCGCAGCAACTGGTCGCGATCTCGCTGGAAGGCTCGGTGGGGTGAGCGATGGTGCGGCGGCGGATCATATCGGGCGTCACGACGCGGGCGATGGCCGTGGCGCCGATCCTTGCGGGCGGGGACTTGGGCCGCGGCGTCACGTCCGTTTCGCGTGATCCGTCCCCGTTCGGGGCGGGAACGGCGGATGCGTCTTCTTGCCACCACTCCACCCGGACTGTCCGCCCGACTTGCTGACATGCCTAGAATGAGTTTGTTCCCATGAGTGTACCGTTCGATGCCGACCGCGCGCGCGCGCTGATCGACGTGCTGGAACCGGCACGTCTGACGCGGGTGTGCGACGTGGGGGCCAACCCGCTGGACGAGACACCCTACAAGGGCCTGCTTGCGATGGGCGGCTGCGATGTCTGGGGATTCGAGCCACAGGGCGACGCCTTTCGCGCGCTGGTCGCCGCCAAGGGTCCGCACGAGAATTACATCTGCGCTGCCGTGGGCGACGGCAAGACGGCGGAGCTGAAGGTCTGTGCCGATAGCGGCTTCACGTCGCTGCTGGAGCCGAACCGGGCCTTCATGGCGGCGACGGGGCAGTTTCGGGACCGGCTTGCGGTGGTGGCGCGCGTGAAGCTGAAAACCACGAAGCTCGACTCCCTCCCGGATCTGCCGGCGTTCGACCTGTTGAAGATCGACATCCAGGGCGGCGAGCTTGCAGCATTCCGGGGTGGCAAGGCACATCTTGCGACGGCAGTGGCAGTGATTACCGAGGTGTCGGCGCTGCCGATCTACGAGGGCCAGCCCTTGCTGCACCACCAGATTGCCGAATTGTCGAAGCATGGATATTTCCTGCACAAGTTCCTGTTCCTGAAGTCTTTCGGCTTCCGCAACCCGTTCACGACGCGGCTGCGGCGGCGGACCTATCGCAGCCAGCTTGGCGATGGCGATGCGGTGCTGGTGCGTGGGCTGGTGGATCTGTCGACGTTGGAGACGGAAGCGTTGAAGCATCTGGCGATCCTGGCGGATGCGGTGCTTCTGACGCAGGACCTGGCGGTGCGGGCGATGATGGAATTGCAGGGCCGCGGGCTGCTGAGCGCGGCGCAGGTCCATGGCTACATGGATCTGCTGCCGCATGTCGAGCCGCGCCACCTGGAGGCGATATGAGCGTCGGGACAGCCAGCGCGGATACGCTGCTGCACCGGGCGGCGCGGATCTGCATGGCGGATGCGCGCCTTGGCCCCGTGCCGGGCGATCCGGAGGCATTGGCGCGGATCACCATGGCGCAATGCGCGATCGACGGGCGCGCGGTGGCCTGCGCCACCGACATGGAGCGCGATCCGATCCGGCGGCGCCACCGCAACGGCGCGTTCCTCGCGGCGGAGGAGCTGGCCCATGGCCATGCGTTGCCAGCCGCGAGCAAGCATTGCAGGGACAACCGCATCTTCCTCTGCCTGCCGGAGGAGACGCTGTGACCGAACCGTTGCGCCTGTATTACTGGCCCGTGCCGAATTTCGGCGATGCGCTGTCGCATCTTGTGGTCGCCCATGTCAGCGGTCGCGCGGTGGTGCAGGCGCGCCCGAAACAGGCGGAGCTGTTCGCGCTGGGATCGCTGATGCATGTGATCGCGAAGAACTGGACCGATCATGCGCGCGGCGCGGGGCCGTTCGTCTGGGGCTCGGGGCTGCTGAACCCGTTCTACCGCAAGGAGTTCCTTGCAAACGTGCGGGTGCGCCTGCTGCGCGGCCCGATCTCGGCGGCATTCCTGCGCCTGAAGATGACCGAATTCGGCGATCCCGGCCTGTTGGCCCCCGAAGCCGTCGGGCCGGTGCCCGCGCGGTCGGATCGGGTCGTGATCGTGCCGCATCATTCCCAGATGGACGATCCGCGCATCGCGGCGATGGCGGCGGCGGACCCCGCCCTGCACGTGGTCGATGTGCGGCAGGACCCGGTGACGGTCTGCCGCGAGATCGCGCGGGCGGCGCATGTGTTCTCGGCCAGCCTGCACGGGCTGATCGTCGCCGATGCCTACGGGGTGGCGAATACATGGATGGACCCCGACACGCAGGGCCGCCTGAAATACCACGATTATGCGGCCTCGATCGGGCGCGACCTGATCGCGCCGGTGGAGATCGCGGATGTGCCGAAGGCGGTGCGAACCGCCCGTGACCGTCCATTTCCCTATGCCGAGGGCGTCGCGCGTTGCCGCGAGAGCCTTTTGCGCCATTTCCCGGCAGAGCTGCGT
The DNA here is from genome assembly GCA_964615955.1 of uncultured Roseicyclus sp. Lineage (GTDB taxonomy): Bacteria > Pseudomonadota > Alphaproteobacteria > Rhodobacterales > Rhodobacteraceae > Gymnodinialimonas. Next base: position 34,193 of record CAZTUG010000020.1, on the reverse strand, counting down.
GCGGCCGGACAACCGAACCGACAGAAGGATACCAGCCATGCTTGAGATCAAGGGCCTCGCCGTCAAACTGGAAGAAGAGGACAAGCAGATCCTGAAGGGCGTCGACCTGACGGTCGATGCGGGATCGGTGCATGCGATCATGGGGCCGAACGGATCGGGCAAGTCGACGCTGTCCTATGTTCTGGCGGGCCGGGGCGGTTATGCCGTGACGGAGGGCAGCGCCACGCTGGGTGGCGTGGACCTGCTGGACATGGATGTCGAGGCGCGGGCGGCGGCGGGGTTGTTCCTGGCGTTCCAGTATCCGGTCGAGATCCCGGGCGTGTCCAACATGGTGTTCCTGCGCACCGCCGTGAATGCGCAGCGCAAGTCCCGCGGCGAGCCCGAGATGAGCGCGGGCGATTTCCTCAAGGCGATCCGCGCCCGGGCGAAGGAGTTGCAGATCGACGCCGACATGTTGAAGCGCCCGGTCAATGTGGGCTTTTCCGGCGGCGAGAAGAAGCGCAACGAGATCCTGCAAATGGCGATGCTGGAGCCGAAGATGTGCATCCTCGACGAAACCGACAGCGGCCTTGACGTGGATGCGATGAAGCTGGTCAGCGATGGCGTGAACGCGCTGCGCGATGCGGGCCGCGGGTTTCTGGTGATCACCCATTACCAGCGTCTGCTGGACCACATCCGCCCGGACGTGGTGCATATCATGGCCGATGGCCGCATCGTGAAGAGCGGCGGGCCGGAACTGGCGCTTGACGTCGAGCAGAACGGGTATGCCGATATCCTTGCGGAGGTGGCGTGATGGCGGCTCCGCAAGCGAAACCCGACGCGATGGAATTGCGGCTGGCCGCGTTGGAGATGCCGGGTGGCGCGCCCTGGGCCTTGGCCGCGCGCCGCGACGCGCTGGCGCGGCTGCGCCAGACGGGCCTGCCCGGAAAGCGCGACGAATACTGGCGCTACACCGACCCGTCCAGCCTGACGCAGGCCAGTGCGCCGCGCGCCGCGATCTTCAAGCCCGAGGACGAGGTGCCCCTGTTTCGGGATATCGACCGGCTGAAGGTCGTGTTCGTGGACGGTGTCTTCTCGGCCGAGAAATCCGACGATCTGGCCATGGCGGGCATCGAGATCGAGTGCCTGTCCGGTGCATTGTCGCGCGACATCCACTGGGCACGCGAGCTTTACGGCCAGCGCGAGGCGGCGGGCCAGGACCCGGTGGCGCGGCCCCTTGCGGCGCTGAACACCGCCTTTGCCAGCGACGGTATCGTGATCCGTGCCGTTGCCAAGGCCGCGAAGCCGGTGGCGCTGATCTATCTGCACCGGGACGAGACGTCGGACGCGATCCTGCATCATCTGGTGCGGGTGGAGCCGGGCGCGGAATTGACCGTGCTGGAAGTCGGACCTGCCGCCGCGCGCATCAACAAGTGCATGGAGGTGGACGTGGCCGAGGGCGGTGCCTTCCACCATGTCCGCGCGCAGGGCCGCGACCATGAACGCCGCGCGGTGACGCATGTCTTCGCGCGGGTCGGGGCGGAGGCGCTCTACAAGTCCTTCACGACCACCGCGAATGGCGTGATGACCCGCAACGAGCATGTCATCGACATCGTCGGCGATCATGCCACCGCCCATGTCGCGGGCTGTGCCCTGGGTGACGGGGCCACGGGCGCGTTCCATCACGACGACACCGTCTTCATCACCCATGACGCGGTCGGCTGCGAAAGCCGGCAGGTGTTCAAGAAGGTGTTGCGCAACGGGGCCGAGGGGGTGTTTCAAGGCAAGATCCTGGTCAAGGTGGGCGCGCAGAAAACCGATGGCTACCAGATCAGCCAGTCGCTTCTGCTGGACGACGACAGCAGCTTTCAGGCCAAGCCCGAACTGGAGATCTACGCCGATGACGTGATCTGTTCCCATGGTTCCACCACCGGGGCGATCGACGAGACGGCGCTGTTCTACCTGCGCTCGCGCGGGGTGCCGACGGAGGTGGCGACGGATCTGCTGGTGCTTGCGTTCCTGGCGGAGGCAATCGAGGAGATCGCCGACGCGGCCCTGCGCGAGGATATCGCCGCGCGGCTGGAGGAATGGCTTGCGCGCAGGCGGCAGGGATAGGGTCCGATGAGCGTCACGCAGGATCTGGTGGCCACGTGGCGGCACCCGCGCCGGGTGATGCGCAAGCTGCTGGCCATGGGGCAGCGGGAGGATCGCGCGCTGGTGATCCTGTTCGCGGCCTGTCTGCTGATCTTCGTGGCGCAGTTGCCCCGGCTTGCCCGGGCCGATGCGCTGGTGCACGATGAGGTGCCGTTCCAGGCGGAACTGGCGACGACGCTGTTCGCCTGGCTGCTGGTCTGGCCACTGCTGTTCTACGCGATCGGCAGCGTCACGCGGCTGGTGGCGGGGCTGTTGGGCGGGCGGGGCACCTTCTACACCGCGCGGCTGGCACTGTTCTGGAGCCTTCTGGCCTCCACCCCGGCATGGTTGTTCCACGGCCTCGTGGCGGGGTTCGTCGGGCCGGGGCCGGGCTTGCAGATCGCCGGTGTCCTCGTGCTCGGGTCGTTCCTGACTTTCTGGAGCGTCTGCCTGCGCGAGGCCGAGACCAATCCGGAAGGGGTGGCACCTTGAGCGAGATCCTCGATCTGCGGTTCCTGCTGCACCTGGCGCGGGAGACGGTAGCCGACCCGAGGTCCGGGGCGGCCGAGGTGTTGCGCCTTGCGCCGCCGCGACCGGCGGTTTGGCTGGCCTTCGCGCTCATGATCGTGGTGTCGCTGTTCCTGGGCGAGGCGGTGGGGCTGCTTGTCGGCTTGCCCGAGGACGGGCCTCTGACCGGGCGATCGCCCATCGCGCTGGGGCTGATCCAGGGCGCGTTCCTGTTCCTGATTGTGCACGCCATAACGCATATCGGGCGCCTGTTCGGCGGCACCGGCGGTTTCGACGGCGCGCTGGTGCTGATGACCTGGCTGCAATTCATCTTCCTGCTGGTGCAACTGGTGCAACTGGCCGCGATGTTGCTGGTGCCGCCGCTGGCGGGGCTGATCACGATCGCGGCGCTGGGGCTGTTCTTCTGGCTCCTGGTCAATTTCATCGCCGTGCTGCACGGCTTCACGTCCACGCTGCAGGTCTTCGTGATGACCATGCTCAGTTTCGTGGGCCTCATCTTCATCCTCAGTGTCGTATTGTCGATACTGGGTGTCACCTTCGACACAGGAGGCGTGTGAGCCATGGCTTACGACGTTGACAAGATCCGCGCCGATTTCCCGATCCTTTCGCGACAGGTAAACGGCAAGCCGCTGGTATATCTCGACAATGGCGCTTCGGCCCAGAAGCCACAGGTGGTGATCGACGCCGTGGCCCATGCCTACGCGATGGAATATTCCAACGTGCATCGCGGCCTGCATTACCTGAGCAACCTTGCGACCGAGAAGTATGAGGGCGTGCGCGGGACCATTGCGCGGTTCCTCGGTGCGCCGCGCGAGGCGGAAATCGTGTTCACCTCGGGCACGACAGAGGCGATCAACCTCGTGGCGTATGGGTGGGCGATGCCGCGCATGGAAGCCGGCGACGAGATCGTGCTGACCGTGGCCGAGCATCACGCCAATATCGTGCCGTGGCATTTCCTGCGCGAACGGCAGGGCGTGGTGCTGAAATGGGTGGAGGTGGACGCCAATGGCGACCTCGACCCGCAAGCGATGATCGACGCGATGGGGCCAAGGACGAAGCTGGTCACGATGAGCCACATGTCCAACGTGCTTGGCACGGTCTTCGACGTGAAGCCGGTGGTGGAGGCGGCCCATGCGCGCGGCATTCCGGTGCTGGTCGACGGGTCGCAGGCGGCGGTGCACATGGCCGTGAACGTGGCCGATCTGGGTGCGGATTTCTATGCGATCACCGGCCACAAGCTCTACGGCCCGTCGGGTTCGGGCGCGATCCATATCCGTCCCGAGCGCATGGCCGAGATGCGGCCCTTCATGGGCGGCGGCGACATGATCCGCGAGGTGCATCGCGATACGGTGACGTGGAACGATCCGCCGATGAAATTCGAGGCCGGAACCCCCGGCATCGTGCAGCAGATCGGCCTTGGCGTGGCGCTGGACTACATGATGGGTGTCGGCATGGATTCCGTTGCGGCCCACGAGGCGGAGCTTGCGGCCTATGCGAAGGGGCGGCTGGAGGGATTGAACTGGCTGCATTTGCAGGGCACCAGCGCGCGCAAGGGGGCGATCTTCTCGTTCACCATGGCGGGCGCGGCCCATGCCCATGACATCTCCACCGTGCTCGACAAGAAGGGGGTCGCGGTGCGCGCGGGCCACCACTGTGCGCAGCCGCTGATGGAGCATATGGGCGTCAGCGCAACGGCGCGGGCGTCGTTCGGGATGTACAACACCCAGGCCGAGGTCGATGTGCTGGTCGACGCGCTGGAGCTGTGCCAAGAGCTGTTCGGCTGAGGCCAGTGCGTCCGGGGACGCGGCAGCGCCTGCGGACAGGGGGCAGTCGAGTTTTCTTGCCAAGATGAAGGAGCAGGCGCCGCGCCAAGCCACGGGCGGCGCCTTGAGGGGGCGGATCGGGTCAGGTCGCGGGCCCGCACCAGAGGTCTTCCTTCTGGGGAAGCGCATCGCGGTGCGCCTCGACGAAGGCGGTCAGGTTGGCCATGGTGGCGAAATCCGGCAGCGGCTGGAAATCATCTATATGAACATAGCTTTCCGCGTCGCAGCGCAGCAGCCGCGCGAGGACCGAGGCGACGATGGTGCCGCCGACCTTGTCGAGCCTGCCGCCCGCCGCGTCGGCCTCTTCCAGGCAGTAGAACCAGAGCGGTGTCTTGACGATGCCATGGTCGGCGAGGGTCTGGGGCACCGGCAGCGCGGCATGGCCCAGAAGCCCGGCAAGCTTCTGCCCGTTCGGCAGATGCAGCGCGAAGCGGTCGCGCAAGATGTTGCGCAGCGGGAGTTTCCTGGCCTGGGTCGTGTCCACGGGCGTGCCGTCGGGCATGTCGAAGCCATGCATCACGAAGGGCAGTTGGAACAGGGATGCGGCGACGGAGGTTCCCACGGGCCGCGCCTTCTGCGCGGTCGGGCCGAAGAAGTCCGCCAGGGCAAGGTCATGGGCCGGGTCGCGCGGCTCGAACCCTTTCTTGTCGAAGAACAACTGGGTCGCACCGCCCGGCTTGAGCCGGTAGCCATCCTGCGCGGTCGCATGGCCGAAGCGGTAGGCGGCGCCCGAGAACTCGACCGGCATGAGCGCCGCATCCGGGCCGAAGGGGTCCGAGACGAGGCAGGTGTCGATGATGTCCTGCACCACGAATTGCGGCAGCATGTCGGTGACGATGATGAACTGGTAGTGCAGGCGGATGAAGCGGCGCACGATTTCGAAGGCGGTCATCGGCGGCAGGACCTGTGCGCTCCAGACATCGGCGGCGGTGCCTTCCATCGCCTTGGCCTTCACGGTCTGGCCAAGCGCGGTATCGGTGGTGACCTCGTTCAGCAAGATGTTGTGCAGGCAGATGAAGGCGCCCTGGATCTGGCTGACGAAGATGTTCTCGTCATTGCGCGGATCGCCGATCAGGGCGGTGCCCTTGCAGTTGCGCGCCAGATCGAGGGGGCTGTCCTGGCGCCCGAAGAGCAGGAAGCCGTCATGGCCGCCGACGCTGGTATAGAGATGCGGGCTGGCTTCGGGACCGTCGCCATAGACGCAATCCAGATCGAGGTTGGGCGTGCGGATGTTGCGGATACTGCGCGGGTCCGCCACGGTGCCGATGGCCGAGGACGCATCGAGGGTCACGTCGTGATCCACGAATTGGCCCAGGAAGGTCATTCCCGCATCCGCCGGGCCGTCCAGCGGGGTGGTGACGCGCATGTCGGCGACGAGCGCGTCGAAGATGGCGACGAGGTCGGCATTGGCACCGCTCCAGACAAGGGGATTGGCGGGGGCGAGGCGGCCGAAGAATTGCGGCAGCAGGGCCGTTGCATGAACGTCGTTGAGGGCATGACCGTCGAGGCACGCTTTGGTGAAGCGGTCCAGGCGACCGAGCCCGTGATGGATGTGGGTCATGGCGATGTCTCCGAAAAATGAATCGACGCTCAAGCGGCCGCGAGAGCGCCTGATGTTGCAGGACAATGATTTTCGTGAGTGCCCAGACAGCCTATCGAGACGGGGCGGAGCCAGTAGTCAGGTTTTCCTTACCCAACGTCAACTTCGGCGAAAACGTGCCTAGCTGTCGGGGTCGATCAGGCCGAGGCCGCGCAGGTAGATGCCGATGCCTGCCTCCAGCAGATCCTCGGGCGGGAAGGGGGCGTTGTTGCCGGGGCGGCCGCGCGCGAAAAGTTCCACCACGCCGTGGCTCATGGCCCAGACATGGGCCGAGAACATCGAGGGCGGCGGGCGCTTTTCGGGGGGGATGTGCTTGCTGAGTTCCTCGGCGGCGCGTTCCAGCACCGCGCGGGACCGGCCGGCGGCGGCGGCCAGGTCGGGCGTCGCGTTCTGGGATATGCCGCTTTCGAACATCGCCATGTAGTGGCCGGGAAACTTGCGTGCGAAGGCGAGGTAGGCGCGGCCCGTCGCCTCGAACGCCGCAAGGGCGGAGGGCTGGCCCCCGGCGAAGGCGTGGTCCATCACGTCGGCGAAGATCTCGTGCCCCTGCCGCGCGCATTCGACGATCAGGTCCTCGCGGCCTTCGAAGTGGCGATAGACGGCGGCGGGGGTGACGCCGGCATCCTTCGCGGCCTCCGACAGGGTGAAACCGGTTGGCCCCTTGGCCTCGATCAGGCGCAGGGCGGCATCGACCAGCGCCTGGCGCAGGTTGCCGTGATGATAGCCGCGCTTGGACATCTCAGGCCGTCGCGTCGCCGGGATCGGACCAAAGGTCCGGGCCGCCGCAGATTGCCGGGTCGGGCTGCCCCACCACGTTCGCGTCCTTTCCGGTATAGTCGAGATCGGCGAGCAGGGCACGGATCACGGCAAGGCGCGCGCGGCGCTTGTCGTCGGCGCGGATCACCGTCCACGGCGCGGCGGCAGTGTGGGAGCGTTCCAGCGTTTCGGAGATGGCGGCGGAATAGCCCGCCCATTTCTTCAGCCCTTCCACGTCGATCCAGCTGAGCTTCCATTGCTTCAAGGGATCGCCTTCGCGGTCGAGGAAGCGGCGCAATTGTTCGGCCCGGCCCACGTTCAGCCAGATCTTGGTGAGGTGGATGCCGTCCTGCACCAGCGTCGATTCGAACCCCGGAAGCTGCGCGAAGAAGGTTTCGCGCTGTGCATCGGTGCAGAAGCCAAAGACCTTCTCGACCACGGCGCGGTTATACCAGGAGCGGTCGAAGAGGCGGATTTCGCCCGCCGAGGGGAGGTTGTGGACATAGCGTTGGAAATACCATTGCCCGGCCTCGTATTCCGTGGGCTTGGACAGAGCCACGATCCCCGCGACGCGAGGGTTGAGGTTTTCGCGCACCCGCTTGATCGCGCCGCCCTTGCCGGCGGCATCGCGGCCTTCGAACACAACGGCGATGCGCTGCCCGGTATCGCGCACCCAGGCGTGATATTTCACCAGTTCGATCTGAAGCGCCGCCAGCTGATCCTCGTAGTCGTCGCGGTCCATCCGGTGATCATAGGGAAAGGACGGGTCGAGCACGGCATTCTTCTTCGCATTCCCGATCTGGTCGCGCATCCAGGCGGGCGCTTCGTCGTTGAAATAGGTGCTGATGGCACCGTCGAAGGGCTTCGTCATGCTCGGTCGCCTCCGGGGGACATGTTATCCCCAGTTACATTAGGGACTTGGGCGCGCCTGCGCAATGAAGCTGCGGCGACTAGCGCGCGGCGAGGCGGTCGATGGCATCCACCAGTGCCGACGGGTCGGCGTGCTGGGGCATGTGGCCGACACCCTCCAGCACGGTCAGGCGCGCGTCGGGGATCTGGCGGGACAGCGGCACGGAATGGACGTGCAGGCCGACAGTGGTGTCGGCGTCGCCGTGCACGATCTCGGTCGGGACGGCGATGGCGGAGTAGCGCGGCACCATGGCCTCGATCTGGGGCAGAAGGCTGGCGCGCTGGCGGGCGTTTTCCAAAAGCGAGAAGCGGCGCAGCGTGAGGCCGGGACCGAAATGGGCGGCATAGCCGGGCGGGGCGGATTGCGGGGCGAAGGTGCCCGCGATGCTTTGCGAGACGACGCGGTCGGGCACCCAGGCCGAAATCAGCGCGGCCATGACCGGGCCGGAGACCGGGTGCGACAGCAGTTGGTAATAGGTGCTGATGCCGGTGTCCCAGGGGTTCGACGCCCCGGCGAGGACCACAAGGCCCGACAGCGCGTCGGGCCGTTCCAGCGCCCAGGCCAGCGCAATGGCGCCGCCGTAGGAATGGCCGACGACGATGGGCGCCTCGGCACCGATGGCGCGCGCCGCATCGGCCAGCAGGCGCGCCTGTTCGGCGGCGGAGGCGTTGCGTCCGACCAGGTCCGTGTAGCCAAGGCCGGGACGGTCGAACGCGATGACGCGGTAGCGGTCGGACAATCGGCCGACGATGTCGACGGTCCAGTCGTTGAGATTGCCGGACGAGCCGTGGATCAGCACCACGGCGGGGGCATCGGGATTGTCCGGACCTGTGTCGATGTAGTGCACGCGGGTGCCGTCCACCATGACGAAGTGTCCGGCTGGGGGATGGGCGGCTTCGGCCGCGGCCTCCCGCGCGGCGGCGCGCCAGAGGGTCAGCGCGGCGAAACCGGCGAGAAGGACAACACTCCAGACCAGCACCATGCGCATCATGCCCCGGGGCTCGACGGGCCGATCAGGTCCATGTCGAAGGGTGTCGTCTGGTAGATCTGGTTGATCCAGTTGCCATAGAGCAGATGCGCGTGGGACCGCCAGCGGTTCGTTGGCGGGCGGGACGTGTCGTCATCGGGGTAATAGTTTACCGGCACGTTGATCGGAGTGCCCGCGTCCACGTCGCGGTCATATTCCTGCTTCAGGGTGTCGCTGTCATATTCGAAATGGTTGAACACATAGAGCGCGCGGTGGGCGGCATCCTCGACCAGGGCCGGGCCGACCTCGTCGGAGGAGATGAGGGTTGCAAGCCCCGCTGCCGCGATCTCGTCGGCGCGCATCTCGGTCCAGCGGCTGACGGGCATCAGCACTTCGTCGGAGAAGCCGCGCAGGTAGGGCGACGCGGGGGCGCGGTTGGTATGGCGGAAACAGCCGAAGGCCTTGGCGTCAAGCATGTGCTTGGGCACATCGTGGAAGTGGTAGGCCATGGCCATGCCACCCCAGCAGACGCCGAACGTGGAATGGACGTTTGCCTGGGTCCAGTCCATCACGCGGGTCAACTCGTCCCAATAGGTCACGTCCTCGAAATCCAGATGTTCGATCGGCGCGCCGGTGATGAGAAGGCCGTCGAACTTCTCGCCGGTGGCCTCGACCTCGGTGAAGGGGCGGTAGAATTCCTCCATATGCTCGGCGGAGGTGTTCTTGGCCTCGTGTTCGGACATGCGGATCAGCTGGAAGTCGATCTGTAGCGGCGTGGCCCCGATCAGCCGGGCGAATTGCGTTTCGGTCTGGATCTTCTTGGGCATCAGGTTCAGCAGCCCGATACGCAAGGGGCGGATATCCTGTTGCGACGCCTGGTCTTCCGACATCACCATGACCCCCTCGCGGGAGAGGATGTCGTAGGCGGGCAAATTGTCGGGAAGCGTGATGGGCATGGGATCCGTCTGGCCGGGAAAAGTCGATTTAGGCGGCTGAGGCCCGATTGCCAAGGGCGCGGGCGATCATCTCTTCGGCATCGGCGGCGTCGCGCACCGCCTCCACCTCGGCCGCGGTGACACTGACGCCCCAGTTCCGCGCCATGGCGGCATAAAGCGGTGCGCGGTGCGCGATCACCTTCGAGAAGGCATGCACGGCGAAGGCGTCGGGATCGACCTGCGCTTCGGTCTGGCCGGTCCGGGCGAGGTAGTCGGACCAGAGAGCTTCGAGCATGGCAGGCTGGTAATAGATCGGCTTGGGGTCTGCCTTGAAGCGCCGGATCAGTTCGGCTTCGTGCCCTTCGGGGCTTTCGATCCAGACCATCAGGGTCTGGGCCGAGATCGCGCCGAGCAGGTCATCCGCCGGATCGTCGGGGGCCACGACCTCGCAGATCGAACCGCCGGTGTCGCAGATGAAGTGCGGATAACCGTAAAGCTCGCGCGCGCGGTGGATGAACGGCTCCGTATCGAGCAGCGCATTGACCTCGGCCCGGCGGTGCAGCGCCTGGCGGCGCTGGTATTCCGCGAAGGGCAGGCCGCCGCGCGCGGGATCGCCCGGCTTGCCGAGATAGGTGGACAGCGGCGCGAGGTTTCCGAAGGTGATGTTGGAGCCGATATAGATGCTGTCCGAACGCAGAAGCTTTGCCAGCAAGGGATCACGCATCGCGCGCGCCTTGAGATTGTCGTTGATGTGTTCGCCCATATAGGCCGTGCCGATGCGGTAATCGACGGAGTAGTGGAACCAGTCACCGCCCGCGCGCAGGATCGCGGCCAGCCGCGTCTTGCCAAGCCCGGACATGCCGAAGACGGCCACGCGCCGGGCGGCGGCGGATGTGAAGGCGGCGGCGGTGGGGTAGAGCAGGGTCATGGGCGGTTGCTTGCCACGCAAAGCGGGCGCGTGGCAAGCGCCGTCGCGGGCGCGTCAGCGGGTCCAGATGCCTTGGTTGGCGATGTAGCCGAACTGGGCGTAGCGTTGGTGATGGGTCAGGCTGTGGCCCTGCGCCGTGTAGGATTGGTTGAGCGCGTGGAACTGCTGGTCGCTCAGTCCGTGATGGGTCGCCCATGTGATCCGGCGACCGCCGACCTGTGGCGGCGCCAAGGTGCCGTTGAACCGAAGCTGGCCTTCGAACACCGTGGCCTGAATGTCCACTGGCACAAGCTGCGAATTGGCGATCTGGCTGTTATAGAATTGCTGGTATTGCTGGCCGCTGAACCAGCCGTTCGAAACCGTTTGCGCCTGGCTGCCAGTGGGTGCGACGGCAAGGAACAGGGCGGTGATCAAGAACGCGATACAGGATTCATGAAATGTCCTTTCAGTGCGGAAAACAAGGCTGTGCCGGTTGCCTGGCCTGACATCGTCGGACAGGCGACCGGCTGCGATCGGGGCGGACCTGGCCGGACCGGGCCGGACCGGGTCGGCGGATCTCAGCGGTGCCAGATGCCCTGGTTGTGGACGCGGCCCGCTCCTACAAAGCGCTGATGCTGCACGAGGGTGTAGCCCTGCGCAACGTATTGGTTGTTGCGCTGGGCGAAGCTGGCATCCGACAGCCCGTGGTGGGTGGCCCAGCCGATGCCGTTCAGGCGCTGGAAGCGGGCATAGAAATACACCTGGCCATGAAATTCCGCCGCCTCGACATGGATCGGGACAAGCCCGCTTCCGGGCAGATTGGCTTCGAAATAGGACTGATACTGGGCGGAGGTCAGCCATTCGGTCTGAACCTCCTGCGCATCGGAGCGCGGCGCGAAGGCGAACAGCAGGGTGGCGGCAAGAAGAAGGGAGGTCAAAAATCTCATTTGCGACACCTTTCCGGTTCTGACATGCGCCCGCCGTTTCCCGCTTGACCTTAGGTCAGTGGCGATCACGCGTCCAAGTTTTTTTCCTGCGAAGCGCCCATCGCGGATCACCGGCCCAGGCGGCGGCGATGGCACGGGACATCGCGGCGCCGATTGCCGCGATTTGCGCCAAGGACCGGATGCCTGAGCGCTGGACTGGATCCGTTCCGGTGCCTACCGCCACGCCCGAAACGGCGCCCCCCACGCCGGTGGGGCGCGGGGTGTTCCGATTGGAGCGTGAAGATCAGCTTGGGGCGCGTGCCGCGTTCGTCCGCAGTCACGCGCCGCGCTCTGAGCTTGTGACACCGCATGGCCGGGACGCGCAAGACCGGTCCCCGCTTATGCGCGGCGTGCTCTAGAAGGTGTAGCCGATGCGCAATCCGAAACCGATGGCGCTGTTGTCGGTGAATTCTCCGAAGTTCAGGCCCGGCGGGAACGGGCCGGGGGCTTCGGTCGTGGCATCGCCGACGAAGGTGTAGTTGATGCCGCCGATTATACGCCACTGGCCGATATCATAGCGTGCGCCAAGCCCGATGGAGGTGCGCCCGTCGGTCGGCCCGAGGTTGCCCGAGAAGCCGCCTTGCGACGCCTCGTAGCTGATCGAGGCCAGCAGGGCGAGATCCTCGTTCAGGCGCCGCGCACCGCCCAGCGTGTAGGTCACGGTGTCGTTGTCGTAGCTGACCAGCGACGACCCGGTGGCCACGTTGTACGCGGGCGGCGTGATGTCGAATTCCGACCAGTCGACCCAGCGGATGGAGCCGAAGACAAGCGTGCCTTCCGCGACGCCCGATTGCGCCTCCAGCAGGATCTGCTGGGGAATGGTCGTCTCGAAGGACATCGGGCCGACAACCGGGACCCCGGCGGGTGTGGTGATGCCTTCGGTTCCGGTGAAGGTGTGCTCGGTCGCGCTGTAATAGGTCAGCGCCACGCGCAGTGCGATGTCCGGGATCTCGTAGGCGGCGCCAAGCATGAAGCCCAGTTCGTAGTCGCTTTCGGCTTCCATGCTGTAGCGGTTCCCGGCCGCGGGCGCGGGCGGGCCGGAGCCATTGAACAGGTCAACGGTGCCATTTGCCGTGACGGCGCGCAGGCCGCCGAAGGCGGAGATACGATCGGTGATCTCGTAGCGGAGCGCCACGGTCAGGGCTTGGCTGCGGATCTCGGCCTGGCTGCCCGCGCCCGTGCGGTAGAGGTAGCCGCCGCCGAAGCCCACGCCCGAATAATCCACGTCCGCGCCGATGGGCTGGTCGTAGATGATCGCGAAGGACAGCGCATCGGTGATGTCCTGGCGATACGCGAAGTTGGAATAGCTGTAGGCCGGTGCGATATCGCCCGACTGCGCGCCGATCAGCGAGGTCGCGCTTGCGGTCTGCTGCTGGACACCCGACAGTTCGGGATCCACCCAGGTGAAGCCGAATTCCGCGTAGGTGCCTTCCTCGAACAGGATGGCGGGGCTGGCGCCCTGACGTTCGACGCCGCCTGCGGTGGCAAGTGATGTGGTGGCCAGAAGAACCGCGAGTGCGGTGCTGGTTGTGCAGCGGGTCATGAGAGCCTCCCCGACGTGATGTCCCGAAATATGTCCTGCCTGATGTTAAGGCGGAAAAGGTCCGATCCGGTCAATTCTTCCGCAACGTCACCATGTGCTTCGGTCCGACAAGGCGGGGTGCCTGTGTCTCGAATGCTACAGTTTTGTGACGGTGCTGACGCGGCTGCGGCGATGTTCGATGACGACGTTGATGTAATTGGCGGCGAAGATCAGCACCGCACCAGCCAGAACCGCAAGTTCCAGCGGTTCGGAATAGAGCGCGACACCCAGCACCGCGATCAGCGGCAGGCGGACGAAGTCGATCGGCATCACCACCGAGGCGGGCGCCAGCGCCAGCGCCGAAGTGATGCAGAAATGCGCCGTCAGCCCGCCGATGGCGATGACCACGACCCAAGGCGCAGAGGTGGCGGAGGGCAGCGCCATGTCGCCGTCGGACAGGCAGAATGCCAGTCCCAGCACCAACTGGATCGCCGTGAGCCAGAACAGGATGCAGGTGATCGACTGATCCCTTGTCAGCCGCTTGGTGAAGATCGCGGTGACCGCGAAACAGAAGGCCGCCAGCGCAGCCGCCCCCATGCCGGGCGAGATCGGCGCGGAGCCGGGGCGCACCACGATCAGGATACCGATGAAGCCAAGCAATCCGGCGGCGGCCTTCACCCATGTCAGGCGCTCGCCCAGGAACAGCGCGGCCAGCACCATGACCCACAGCGGCGAGGTGAATTCCAGCGCAAAGACCTGCGCCAGCGGGATCACCGACACGGCCCAGAACCACAGGTTCTGCCCGGTGAAATGGGCGATGTTGCGCGCGATATGGGTGCGCAGGCGGTTGCGGCGGATCTGGTGCAGGGTTCCGGTCAGGCGGGCGATGGCCAGCACGAGCACGATGCCGATCATCGAACGATAGGTCATCAACTCGAAGGTATCGAGCGACACGCTTGCCTCGCGGCCCGCGATGGCCATTGCCGAAAACGCGATCACCGCACCGATCATCCAGGCCGCGGCAAGCGGCATGTTGGCGGCCGGCGCGGCGGCTTGGGGGTCGATCTGGGCCTGGGTCATCGTGGCCGCAACGTATCGCGCCAAACGGCGGGCGCCAGCGAATTCGCCCACCCCATCGCCGACAGACGAAAGGACCGCCCCTGGACAGGGCGGCCCGAAAGAAGCGCATCAGCGCCTTGTCAGAACCGGAAGCCAGCCCGCAACGTCGCCGTGTTCACCGTGCCCTCGTAATCGAAGATGCCGAGCGAGCCTTCGAGATCGCGTCCGGTCAGGTCGATGCCGAGAAAGAAGCTGTCGCTGATGTTGTATTCGGCGCCCGCCCCGTAGTTGAAGCCGGTCATGTCGAAGCTGCTCGCGGCGGTGGCGTCGGCCATGGAATAGCCCGCCGCGCCATAGACCAGAAGACGGTCGCTGGCCGCGAAGCCCAGGCGCGCGCGCAGGTCGACGACCGAATTGACCTCGAACCCGGTGGTGGCATCGGTCAAATTCAGGTGGAGATACCGCGCCTCGCCGCCATAGACCAACGATCCGTTCTGGATATTGAAGCCGGCGAAGACCCCGTAGACCTCGCCATCATAGTCAAGCGGTTGCGAAAAGATCGTCTGGGTGGTCGATTCCGTTCCCGTGCCGTGTCCGAAACCGAGCTCGATCCCGGCATAGAAGCAATCGAAGGGCTGCGCACAGCGTTCGGGCGCGATCACCACGGGCGGTGGTGCGGGCGGCGCCACGATCGGGCCAGCCAGCGCGGGGGTCGCGAAAGCGATCAAGGCAGCGGCGAGGGAAACGATACGGGACATGGCCAACCTCCGGGGTGTGGACGCAACGATCTGGTGGCGTAAGCATGCCACGAATCATCCCGGCGCGAAAGACGGCGCTCGGGTCGTGCGGCGCTTGTCGCGGATCTGTTGTGCGATTTCGACACGCCTGCCGGAACCTTGCCGTCGCTCTTGCGCGGCCAATGGTTCGCAGGGCTGGCGCAGCGGGGCGGCGGGCCAGCTCAGAGTCCGCGCGCCTTCGCCTCGGTCCAGAGCGCGTCCATTTCGGCAAGGTCGCTTTCGGCGGGACTTGAAGAACGCCTGGCAAGCGCTTGTTCTATATATGCAAAGCGGCGAACGAACTTGGCATTCGCGGCCCGCAGGGCGGCTTCGGGATCCACCTTCAGATGCCGGGCAAGGTTGGCCATGACGAAGAGCAGGTCGCCCATTTCCTCGGCTACCTGGTCCTGGGTCAGGGTGTCGCGCGCCGCCACCACCTCGCGGGCTTCCTCGGCGATCTTTTCGATGACCTGGGCCACATCGGGCCAGTCGAAGCCGACCCGTGCGGCGCGTTTCTGAAGCTTCTCGGCCCGCATCAGGGCGGGCAGGCCAAGGGCCACGTCGTCGAGCACGCCGCCGCGCGCCTTTTCCGCCCGTTCCGCCGCCTTGAGGGCTTCCCAGTCGCTGACCTGCTGGTCGGCGGTCTTGGCGTTGCTTTCGGCGCCGAACACATGGGGATGGCGCGCGATCATCTTGTCGCCGATGGCGCGCGCCACGTCGTCGAAGGTGAACAGGCCCGCCTCCGCGGCCATTTGCGCGTGAAACACGGACTGGAACAGCAGGTCGCCCAATTCGCCCTTCACCTCCTCCATGTCGCCGCGTTCGATGGCGTCGGCGACCTCGTAGGCTTCCTCGATCGTGTAGGGGGCAATGGTGGCGAAGGTCTGTTCCACGTCCCAGGGGCAGCCGTGAACGGGGTCGCGCAGGCGCGCCATGATTGCGAGAAGGCGCGGCATCGGGGCGGCGGGACGGTCGGTCGTGTGGTCTTGGGTCATGGTCGAAGGGATGCGACAGAGCGCCGGTGCTGGCAAGGGAGGATTGGCCCGCGGGTCCGTCCGGCGCGCGCGCTCTTGCACGGGTGTGCGGCATCTGCGCAGTCTGGACCGTCCCCTTTCCGGAGCGTTGTGACATGCCCATCCTCAATTCCATCGCCGCCATGGCCGACGACATGAAGACATGGCGCCGTCACCTGCACACCATCCCGGAACTGGCCTTCGACTGCCACCAGACCGCCGCCTTCGTGGCCGAGCGTCTGCGCGAATTCGGCATCACCGAGGTCCACGAGGGCATCGCCACAACCGGTATCGTGGCGATCATCGATTCGGGCCGTCCCGGCCCCACGGTGGGCCTGCGCGCGGACATGGACGCGCTGCCGATCCTGGAGGCGTCGGGAATGGAGCATGCCTCCACCATACCCGGAAAGATGCATGCCTGCGGCCATGACGGGCACACCACGATGCTGCTGGGAGCGGCGAAATACCTTAACGAAACGCGGGCCTTCCGGGGTCGCGTGGCGCTGATCTTCCAGCCAGCGGAGGAAGATGGCGGCGGCGGTCAGGTGATGGTGCGCGAGGGGATCATGGATCGCTTCGACATCGCCCATGTCTACGGCATCCACAATGTCCCCGGCGTGCCGCTGGGTGCAGTGTTGACGACGCCCGGCCCGCTTCTGGCCGCCGTCGACACGGTGCATGTCCATATCGACGGGCGCGGCGGGCACGCGGCCTCCCCGCACGAAACGATCGATCCGATCCCGGCAGCGCTGGCCATCGCGACGGCCTTCGGCACCATCGTGTCGCGCAATCACAAGCCGACCGACGACCTGGTCGTGTCGGTGACGCAGATCCATGCCGGGACCGTCAGCAACGTGATCCCTGCCAGCGCCTATCTCAACGGCACGGTCCGGACCTTCGATCCGGTGGTGCAGGACATGGTGGAACGGCGCATGGCCGAAATCGTGGCGGGCACCGCAAGCGCCCATGGGGTCACGGCGCGGCTCGAGTACGAGCGTGGCTATCCGGCCACCATCAATGACGCGGACGAGGCCGCCTTCGCCGCCGAAGTCGCCCGCGAGGTCGCGGGGGCCGACAAGGTCGTCGACACTGCCACCCGCGAAATGGGGGCCGAGGATTTCGCCTACATGCTTCAGGCGCGGCCCGGGGCCTACCTGTTCCTGGGTGCGGGCGAGGGGGCGAACGGGGGCGCGGGGCTGCATCACCCGGGCTACGACTTCAATGACGATATCGCGCCGATCGGTGCCAGCCTTCTGGCCCGGATCGCGGAGCGGAAGCTGGGGTCTTGAGCCGCCCGGGCACCGCCATGATGCGCGGTGACAGAGCGGCCACGCGATGATCAGCCGATGGGTCTGGATGCTGCGCGGCGTCCTGCGCAGGCTGTGGGTGCGCGTCGCCTCCTTCGCGGTGCTGGCGCTCGTCGCTGCGGGCCTGGCGCCTGTGCTGGCGCCGCTGGTGCCGCAAGTGTGGTCGGAGGCGTTGGGGGGCGACGCGGTCGACCAGGTCTTGTCGATCCTGGCCTCGTCGATGCTGGCGGTCACGACCTTCTCGCTGTCGATCGCGGTCACCGCGTTCACGGCGGCCGCGTCCACCGCGACACCGCGTGCCACGGCGCTGTTGCAGGAGGATCAGACCACGCAGACGACGCTGGCCACCTTCCTCGGGGCGTTC
Source organism: uncultured Roseicyclus sp. (assembly GCA_964615955.1). GTDB lineage: Bacteria > Pseudomonadota > Alphaproteobacteria > Rhodobacterales > Rhodobacteraceae > Gymnodinialimonas. The sequence continues at coordinate 16,628 of CAZTUG010000020.1, read as the reverse complement.
GTCTATTCCATCGTGGCGATCATCGGCCTGAATGCCGGATATTACGGCGAAGGCGGGCGGGTCGTCCTGTTCGGGTCGACCATATTCGTGGCGGCCGTTGTCGTCTTCGCCCTGTTGCGCTGGATCGGCTACCTGCCCGGATTCGGGCGGATGAACGATACCCTGGACCGCGTGGAGGTCGCGTCGCGGAACGCACTGGAGGCGCGTCTTGCGGAGCCTTGGCTGGGTGGGCACCCCTTCGCGGGCGCGGTGCCCGACGGGACCTGGCCGGTGCGCCTCGATTGCACGGGATATGTCCAGTATGTCGACGTCGAGGCGGTGCAGGACTGCGCGCAGAAATACGGTCTGCAGGTCTGGATGGGGGCGTTGCCGGGGGAGTTTGTCTACATCTCGACCGAGGTGCTGCATGTCCTTGGTTCCAGGGACGCGGAGGCGCGGTTGCGCGATGCCTTCACCGTGGCGCCGTCGCGCAGTTTCGACCAGGACCCGCTCCATGGCCTTGTCGTGCTGGCCGAGATCGCCTCGCGCGCCTTGTCGTCGGGGGTCAACGATCCCGGCACGGCGACCGCGGTCATCGGGCGGCAAGTCAGCGTGTTGTCGATCTGGACCAGGCGCGAAGAGCCGGACGTGCGGTTCGACCGGGTCCATGTTCCCGCCATCCGCCCCGAAGATGCGCTGGACGTCGCGTTCCGTCCGATCCTGCGCGACGGCATCGGAACCTCCGAGGTTCTCGTGCGCCTGATCGCGGCACTGAATGCGCTGGACCGGATCGCGTCCGAAACCTACGGAGCGGGCGTGGACCGCCTTCTGGCGGAGGTGGATGACCGGCTGGAGCGGGCGACCGGCCTGTCGGCGCGCGATCGCGCCGAAATCGCGCAGGCGCGGGCCGCGAAATAGGTTCTGGCTGACCGTGACATGTCCCGGTTTTGTGGGGGCGACCGACAGGATCATGTTGCAGAATCAAGGTAGTCAATCTCATCATGATCCGTAATTCGCACCCCTGCGGGAGCCATGATGGTGTCAAATGTCGCGACGTCCCCTGACCACGCCTTGCTGACAGAGGCCTGGCGCGCCCGGCTGAAAGCGCGCCGCATGCGGGCGCGCATCGCGTTGCTGGTTTCCGTTTCCGTCACCGTGATCTGGGCCATCGCGGTCACCCTGTTCGACCTGTGGCCCCGGGTGATCGGGCAATGGCCCGCTTCGATCACGATGGTGTTCGGCAGCATCGTGGCAGGATCCACACCGCAAGGCGGCGGCGCGGTCGCGTTCCCGGTCTTCACCAAGCTTCTGGATGTCCCGGCCGAAGTGGCGCGCACCTTCTCGTTGTGCATCCAGACGGTGGGCATGTCGGCGGCGGCGCTGTCGATCATCATCAACCGGCGCCCCGTCGAATGGCGCGCGGTGGGCATCGCCACGACGTCGGCCGCCGTGGGCTTCTTGCTGGTGGCCATGCTGGCGTCGGACCCGTCGGCACCCTTCCGCCCCTCGTTGCTGCCGGGGGCCTATGTCAAGGTGACCTTCACCATCGTTCTGGTGTCGATGGCCTACGTGGTCTATTCCGGCACACGCGTCAGCGTGCGGGAGGTGCATCGCGTCCTTCCGGTGCTGAACGCGCGGATGCTGATGACATTGATCGTCGTGGGCATGCTCGGGGGCGGTTCGGCCGCCCTGGTGGGGTCTGGCATGGATGTGTTCCTCTACCTCGCGCTGGTGGTCTTCTTCACCATCGACCCAAAGGTCGGCGTGCCCAGCAGCGTTGTGGCGATGGCCATCATCTCGATCCTCGGGTTCGTGACCTTTGGCATCTTCGGTCAGCAATTGTTCGTCGGGCTCGACGCGGCGGGGCAGGTCGTGGCGCTTGGCGATGCGCCGGTATCCCTGGACGCGGATGGCGCGCTTGTCTACGGCACCGGACCCGGCGCGCCGGCACTGCAATTCGACCTGTTCGGCCTGTGGCTTGCAGCGGCCCCGATCGTGGCCTGGGGGGCGCCCTTCGGCAGCTTGCTTGCCGCGCGGATGTCGGCGCGACGGCTGGTGCAGTTCGTGAGCGTGCTGGCGCTGGCCGAGGTCGTGTCCACAGCGATCTTCCTGTCGGAGTTGCGCACCGACATGGTCCTGCTGACCTATGCCATCACTGGCACGGCGCTGGCCTTGGGGCTGCTGTGGATCGTGGCGCGCAACCGGGCGCGGCTGTTCCGCCTGCCGGACATCAATTTCGACGCCAGCGTGAACCCGGAACGCATCGATGTGGCCGACGGGTATGCCGCATCGGGGAGGGGCGGGCAGTGAAGCACTGGCTGGATTACCACGACCTCGTCTTCCTGGGGGAAAGCAATCACGGGCTCTATTTCCGCGCCCGCCCGCCCGCCCGTCTGGGGATCGACAGCGATGTGGCGATCAAGGTTCTCGTCAGCGACGCCAGCGACCACCAATGGCACAGCGTCGCGCGCGAGATCCGGCACCTGGAGCGGATATCGTCGCCCTATGTGGTGCGCTTCTTCGAGGCCGGACATGACCGGGGGCGGCTTTACTTCGCGATGGAATACGCGGTCATGGGCACGCTGGCGCGCCCGGCGCGGCCGCTTTCGCGGTGGGAGCGATTGCGGGCGCTGGCCCATGGCACGCGCGGGCTGCAGGAATTGCACGGGATGGGCGTTGTGCATCGGGATGTGAAACCGGCGAAGATCCTGGTCCACGAGGCCGGAGGGCGGCTGAACGATCTTGGGATCGCGGAAGACAATTTCGTCTCGCAAGGCGCGATACCCACCGGCTCCATCGGGTTCATGGCCCCCGAGGTCGCGCGGGGCGAACATGCCACGGCGCGCAGCGATCTGTTCAGTGTCGGCGCGACCTTGCATCTGCTTTTGACCGGTCAGGGCATCTTCCCCGGGATCCCGCGCCGCGACATGCTGGCGGCCTTGCAGCACATCGCACGCACCGCGCCAAGTCTGGCCGATGCGCCCGACACGCCGCGCCTGCTGGATCTTGCGCGCGGGTGCCTGGCGGCGGATCCCGGTGACCGGCCACCGGATGCCGCCACGGTCGCCGACCTGATGGAGGCGGCGCTGGACGAGGTCGCGTAAGCTGCCTTCGCGTCAGTGATGTTGGGCCCGCAGGTAGCGGCGCATGCCGTAGAGCAGGGGCTCACCGTCCGGCGCGACGCACACCGCTTCGACCGCGCCGATGCAGATGTGGTGCGTGCCATGCCGCTCGGCCGAAATCAGGCGGCAGTCAAACGTCACCAGCGCGTCGGAAAGCACCGGGGCACCGGTGGCCAGCGTGCCATGGTTCACGGCGTTGAACTTGTCGCCCCCCGGCGCCGGCAGGCGGGACGAGAACACATCCGAGATATCGGTTTGCCCGGTGCGCAGCACGTTGATGCAGAAGCATCCGTTCTCCAGCACCAGCGGAAGCGCGGAGGACGACGCGTTCAGGCAGGTCAGCATGGTCGGCGCCTCGCCATCGGCGGAAATTGACGTCATCGCCGAGACGGTCACGCCGCCACGCCCCGCCGGGCCATCGGTGGTCACCACCGAGACGGAGGCGGCCGAGCGGCTCATCCCTTCGAGAAACCGGGCCTTCAGATCGTTCGTATCGCTCATGTCGTCTTGTCTCCTGCGCGCGCCCGAAGTTTCGCCGATGGGTCCGGGGGGCACAAGATGGATCAATTCGGGGCTTCGTCTTGGGAAATCTGCGGTGTAGAAGCACTCGGGCAGGAACGGGAGGCCGATACATGGCGCTGGAAGACGCGAAAACCGAGGTCGATGGCGCATTCTCCCGGGCCGACCTGAAGGGCCTGGCCTTCGAGAACGCGTTCGCCGGTGCGCCGTCCTTCCTGCGGCGGCGCTATCGCAAGGACCTTGACGGCGTGGACGTGGCGGTGACCGGCATTCCCTTCGACCAGGCCGTGACGAACCGCCCCGGCGCCCGCCTTGGCCCGCGCGCGATCCGCGAGGCCTCCACGCTGCAACCCTTCGATCCGCCCTATGGCTGGGACGGCTATTCGCCGCTGGAGGCGCTGGCGGTGGTGGATTATGGCGACATGGCCTTCGACTATGCCCATACGCCCGACGTGCCCGCCCGGATCGAAGCGCATATCGCGCAGATCCTCGGGGCGGGGGCGGCGGCGATCACGCTGGGGGGCGATCATTCCATCACCCTTCCGATCCTGCGCGCCCATGCGGCGCTGCACGGTCCGGTCGCCCTGATCCAGATCGATGCCCATACCGACACCTGGCCGGACGATGACGCCACGCGGATCGACCATGGCACGTTCTGCCATACGGCGGTGCACGAGGGGCTGATCGATGTCGCGCGGTCCTCCCATATCGGCATCCGTACGGTGGTGGCGGACAACCTCGGCATCCATATCCACGACGCGGCGGAGGTGCACGCGCTTGGCGCGGCGCGGGTGGCGGATATCGTTCGGACCCGCGCGGGTGACGCACCGGTCTACCTCAGCTTCGATATCGACGCGCTGGACCCCGCCTTCGCGCCCGGCACCGGCACCCCGGTCTGGGGGGGGCTGAGCAGCGCGCAGGCGGCGCGTTTGTTGCGGGGACTGGCGGGGATACACCTTGTCGGCGGCGACGTGGTGGAGGTATCGCCCCCCTTCGACTGCGCGGCCATCACCGCCGTTGCAGGCGCCCATGTGGCGATGGAATTATTGTGCCTGTGGGGCTGGACCCGACGCTAGAGTGCTGGACCGCGCCCGTTGTGTGGCGTATCCATGACGCACACGCAACAGACAGGCCGATCCGAGCAGATGTCCCACCGTCGAGGCCGTGATCCCCAGACCGGAGCCCCTACCCAACGGGAGGTCGCCCGCGAAATTTCCTATGCCAATTCCGCCGTGTCGAAAGGCGGGCGCGCGATGATCCGCGTCATGGAAAACGCCACCGGCCGCCTGCGGCTGATCAAGGCCGCCGATGGCTATGATGCGGAGGTGCGCCAGGGCCGCGACTTCTGGTCGGTGCTGGTGGAGCGGTTCAAGCTGCAACTCAACGTGGTCGGCGGCAGCCTCGACAATATCCCGAGGGAGGGGCCGGTCGTGGTGATCGCCAACCATCCCTACGGCATCCTCGACGGATTGATGATGGGCCATATCCTGGCCGAGACGCGGGGCGATTTCCGCATCCTCGCCCACCAGGTGTTCCGCAAGGCCGAAGACCTCAACAAGGTGATCTTGCCGGTCAGCTTCGAGGACACCAAGGAGGCGCTGGCCCAGAACCTCGCCACCCGCAAGACGGCGCTGGATTACCTCGGGCAGGGTGGCGCCATCGGCGTGTTTCCGGGCGGCACCGTCAGCACGGCGGCAAAACCCTTCGGGCGGCCCATGGATCCGGTCTGGCGCAGCTTCACCGCGCGCATGATCGCCAAATCCGAGGCGACCGTGGTGCCGATCTTCTTCGATGGCCACAATTCGCGCCTGTTCCAGTTGATGAGCCATCTGCACTACACCCTGCGGATGGGCCTGCTGATCAAGGAGTTCAGGGCGCGCACCAATTCCAAGGTGGATATCGTGGTGGGCGAGCCGATTTCGCGCGCCGCGCTGGACAAACACGCAGGCGATGCGAAGGCGCTTATGACCTACCTGCGCCAGACCACCTATGCCCTGTCGCCGCACCCGATGGACCCGAATGCGCGGGGCTTCGAATTCGAGGACCGGCACCGCACTCCCGAAGAGAAATCGGCGCGCATGAAGTTGAAGGACCGCTACTGATGGCCGTCGGTATCTTCGACAGCGGTTTGGGTGGGCTTACGGTGCTCGACGCGGTGACCCGGCGGCTGCCGGACCTGCCGTTGATCTATCTCGGCGACAACGCCCATACGCCCTATGGCGTGCGCGAACCCGACGACATCTACGCCTTGACCACGGCCTCTGTGCAGGTTCTGTTCGACCATGGCTGCGATCTGGTGATCCTGGCGTGCAACACCGCCTCGGCGGCGGCCCTGCGCCGGATGCAGGAAGGCTGGGTGCCCGCCGACAAGCGCGTGCTCGGCGTCTTCGTGCCGCTGATCGAGGCGTTGACCGAACGCGAATGGGGCGACAATTCACCTCCCCGACAGGTCGCCGTCAGCGAGGTGGCGCTGTTTGCCACGCCCACCACCGTGTCGTCGCGCGCGTTCCAGCGCGAACTGGCGTTTCGCGCCATCGGCGTGGACGTGGAGGCGCAGCCCTGTGGCGGTGTCGTGGACGCGATCGAACAGGGTGACATGATCCTGGCCGAGGCGCTGGTGCGCTCCCATGTCGATGCGCTGAAGCGGCGGATGCCAAGGCCGCAGGCCGCGATTCTCGGCTGCACCCATTACCCGCTGGTGGAAGACGTGTTCCGCGACGCGCTGGGGCCGGACGTGGCGGTCTATTCCCAGCCCGCGCTGGTGGCCGACAGCCTCGCCCATTATCTGGAACGGCGGCCCAACATGCTGGGGCATGGACGCCCGGCCTTCCTGACCACCGGCGACCCGAAATCGGTGGAGAACAAGGCGACGCTGTTCCTGCGCCGCAAGATCGCGTTCCAGGCGGTGGAATAGGCCCGGAGCCATCAAACCGGTGTACGGGGTGTGTACAGACTGTGTACAGGTTGCGCGCCGGGCCATGGCATCATCACGAGCGACGATTTGAACATCTACAGGCTTTGGCCTACATCCCCGGGAAAGACCCAGAACGGTGACCAGAATGACCCAGAAAATCGCGATCCTCGGCGCATCCGGCTACACCGGCGCGGAGCTGTGCCGCCTGATCGCGGGGCATCCGGGGATGGAAATCGTGGCCCTGACCGGCGACCGCAAGGCGGGGCAGAGCATGGCATCGGTCTATCCGTTCCTGCGCAGCATGGGCCTGCCCGATCTCACGACGATCGGGGATGTGGATTTCTCTGGGGTCGACCTGGCGTTCTGCGCTCTGCCTCATGCAACATCTCAAAATGTTATCAAGGGTTTGCCGGGCGATCTTAAGGTTGTGGACTTGTCGGCTGACTTCCGTCTGCGGGACCCTGCGGATTATGCGAAATGGTATGGCAAGGACCACGCCGCGCCCGAGATGCAGAAGGAGGCCGTCTATGGCCTGACCGAGTTCTACCGCGCGGAAATCCGGGCCGCGCGGCTGGTTGCGGGCACAGGGTGCAATGCGGCCACCGGCCAGTTCGCGCTGCGTCCGCTGATCTCGGCGGGCGTGATCGACCTCGACGAGATCATCCTCGACCTGATCTGCGGCGTGTCCGGTGCCGGGCGGAGCCTGAAGGAAAACCTGCTCCACGCCGAATTGAGCGAAGGAACGAATGCCTACGCGCCGGGCTCCTCGCACCGCCACCTTGGCGAATTCGATCAGGAATTCAGCCTGTTGGCAGGGCGCAAGGTGGAAGTTCAGTTCACGCCACACCTGGCGCCGTTCAACCGCGGCATCCTGGCCACGGTCTATGTCCGGGGCGAAGCGGATGCGATCCACGCCACGCTGGTTGAGGCATATCAAGACGAACCCTTCATCGAGGTGCTACCATTCGGCATGGTGCCGTCCAGCCATGATGTGCGCGGAACGAATTTCTGCCATGTCGGTGTCGTCGGCGACCGGCGGGCAGGCCGCGCGCAGGTGATCGCGACGCTGGACAACCTGTGCAAGGGATCGAGCGGCCAGGCGATCCAGAACGCCAACCTGATGCTGGGGCTGGACGAGACGATGGGCTTGATGGGACTGGGAGTGTTTCCGTAATGCGCGGATTGAAAAAACAGCGAAGAATCCAGATTTTCGCAGTGGCGGCGGTGGCCCTCGCGCTCTCGACGGCGCTGATCGGTTATTCGCTGCGCGACGGGATCAACTTCTTCCGTCCCCCCGTGGAAGTGGCAGAGAACCCGCCACCGCCCCACGAGGTATTCCGGATCGGCGGGTTGGTGGAGGATGGCAGCCTCGTGCGCGGGCAGGGCGAAACCATCACCTTCAACGTCACCGACGGCGCGGCCTCCATCCCGGTGCGTTATACCGGCGTGTTGCCCGACCTGTTCGGCGAAGGCGAAGGCATGGTCGGCACCGGGCGGCTGATCGAAGGTGTATTCGAGGCGACCGAGATCCTGGCCCGCCACGACGAGACCTACATGCCCGCCGAGGTGATCGAGGCCCTGCGGGAGCAAGGTGTCTACGTCGACCCCAGCGAAAGCTGAGGCGGGGGCTCTCCCGCCCGGAACGCGGTGCCGCTTGCGCGCCCCGGTCCGCGGTTGGGGGCGGCGCGCCGGGGCCTTCGGCCCGGACGGCGCGCGGCGCGTCACCGTTGGCCGCGCCCTGTGGGGCGGGCGGGGCGCATGAGTTTTTTTGCCAAGATGAAGGGGCGTTAGTGCCTTGTTAATGCGACCATGGTGGATTCGGGACTTCCGAAACCTATGAGCATGGAGGGCGAACCATGCAAACGGTTCGGTCTATCGCAGAACAGATTGTGGCCCGTGAGGGTGGGTATGTGAACGATCCCGATGATCCGGGTGGGGCAACGAAGCACGGTGTTACGATCCATACGATGCGCGCGCTCGGCCTTGACCTTGACCGCGACGGCGACGTGGATGAGGGCGATGTCCGCCTCGTGACACCCGAGCTTGCGACGGATCTTTTCCTTGAACATTACTACGCCCGCCCGCGTATCGGCATGTTGCCGGAGCCGTTGCAGGCCTCGGTCTTCGATATGCAGGTCAATGCCGGGTCGAACGCGGTCCGCATTCTGCAACGATTGCTGCGGGATATGGGACTCGACATAGCCGTGGACGGGATCATCGGTCCGCAGACCGCGCGGGCGGCCCATGCGGCGCTGCGCCAGGCACCGGGGCACCTGGTGGACGCCTACGGGATCGCGCGGCGCAACTATTACTACCGGCTCGCCGATGCGCGACCGGCCAGCCGCAAATACGCGCGCAGGCGGGACGGCGGCAAGGGCGGCTGGATCGTGCGGGCGGAAGACTTCATCTCGCCGCGCTATCATCTGACATTGGAACAGCACCGGGAAAGGACGGCATCATGGGGTTGATCGATCGCGCCTTGGGCGGCACGTCCGTCGAGGCTTTGGGCGACGCGGCGGAGGGGTTGTCGGAGGTCTTCATTCCCAATGCCACGCGCGCCATGGAATTGGCCGCCGAGATCCACCAGGCCACGCTGGAGACGGCATCGGCCGAGTTCCAGTATGCCGGAGCCCACTGGTTCGACCGTTTCATCAACGGCTTGAACCGTCTGCCGCGCCCGATGCTGGCGCTGGGGACGCTCGGGTTGTTCGTTTACGCCATGGCCGAGCCTGCGGGCTTTGCCGAACGGATGGTGGGGTTGAACGAGGTGCCGGAGCCGCTTTGGTGGTTGTTGGGGGCCATCGTCAGTTTCTATTTCGGGGCACGGGAATTGCATTATTCCCGGGTGCCGAGTCCGTCCCGCTCCGGTCGGGGGCAAGCGGCGAACCGGCGCGGCTTGCGGGACCGGCTGGGTGGGATTCTGGGACGTCGGGACGCACCAGCGCCCGATCCGGCGGCGGAGGACACGCACAATCCGGCCTTGTCGGAATGGCGCTCGGCGCATTAGCGCAGATCGCTGGGCCGGGCGTCGGCCAGATCGTCCAGTATGGCGGCCATCAGGCCCGTCGCCTCGGCAAGCAGGGCGGCGGGCAAGTGTTCGTCCGGGGCATGTTGCGAACAGCCCGGATAGGAATGGGGAACCCATAGCGTCGGCAGGCCAAGGCCAACGCGGAAAATGTCGTTGGGCAGGGACCCGCCAAGCGATGGCAAGACCACTGGCGCGGTTGCGGTGGCGCGCTCCATGGCGCGGGCGACACGCAGCGCGGCAGGATGATCGACGGGCGTCTGGCTGGCCTTGAAAGCGGGCCCGTCGGGGGTGATCGCGACGTCCGGGAATCCGTGGGCATCGAGATGGGCGCGGAGCGCCGTTTCCAGCGCCACGTCCGGCGTTCCGGGCGCGAAGCGAAGCTGCACCCAGGCCGAGGCGGAAGGCGGAATGGCATTGACCGGCCTCGGTGGATCTCCCGCATGGAAGGCCAGCACCTCGGCCGACGACCAGGCGTGGATGCGTTCGGCGGGGGTCAGCCCCGGCGCCCCCCAATCGGCGTCGACCTCTCCGCCGGCGGGCACCAGCCCCGCGAGCGCTGCGCGGCTGGCTTGCGGCACTGTGCCGGGCGTCCAGTCCGGGATCTGTAGCGCGCCGTTGCGGTCGGTGATGCAGGACAAGGCATGGGCCATCAGGAGGGCAGGGTTGCGCAATGCGCCCCCGAAATTGCCGGAATGCCGCCCGCCCTTGCGCAGCCCGAGGTCGAGCCGGAATGTCATTCCACCGCGCGCGCCGAGGAACAGGGTCGGACGGTCGGCGGCGAGGCGCGGCCCGTCGGAGGCCAGCAGGATGTCCGCCGCGAGGGCTTGCGCCTGTTGCGCACAGATCGCGGCCAGGCCGGGCGATCCGATTTCTTCGCCCATCTCGATCAGCCAGACCAGGTTGACGCCAAGCCGCCCGCGCGTTTGCAGAAGCGCCTCCACCGCCGTCAGGTTGACCAGGAACTGGCCCTTGTTGTCTGCGATCCCGCGTCCGAACCATAGTCCGTCCTTTTCGGTCAGGGTCCAGGGATCGCGCGCTTCGGCCCATCGTCCCTCCAGTCCGGGCACGACATCGCCGTGGGAATAGCTCAGGATCGTCGGCCGGGACGGGTCTTCGATCCGGCGCGCGATGGCGAAGGGCTGGCCGTCCACCAGATGGCGGGTCACGTCGAATCCCAGGGGCTCCATCCAGCCGGTGACGAGGTCCAGATAGGCCGCCAGCGTTGCGGCTGCATCGGGCAAGGTGGCGTCGGTGTGGTAGGCGAGCATGTCGGCCAGGCGCGCGCGGAATGCCGGAGCCATCGCCGCCCTGTGTCCAAGCGCCATTGCTGTTTCAGTGTCCATTCTCGTCACTCCCGGCACAGTTCTGTTGCAGCGCGGCGTCTGTGGGCGCCTTGGGATCGGTTCGCATTCATGTCCGATGCTCCAAGGGTCATCGCAAGGCGCGTCACGGGGTCCGAGGCGGGCCGAGGGAGCCACGCAGGCGCAGTTCCGTGGCCAGTTCGCAGCCGACCAATGGCTTGCCGCGCTCCAGGTGGTCGATCAGGGCGATGGCCGCGCGGCGGCCCATCTCGCGGTGGGGCACATGCACCGTGGTGAGCTCCGGCACCACGACCCGGGCAAGTTCGATATCATCGAAGCCGACGATGGAGACGTCTTCGGGAACCCGCAGCCCGATCTCGCGCGCGGCCTTGATCGCGCCGACCGCGAGGACGTCGTTGGCGCAGAGCACGACCGTGGGGCGGGGCGTGGCCTCCATGACGGAATGCAAGCCCCTGGTGCCCGCTTCGACGCTGTAACGGGTCTCCAGAAGAACCAGATCGGTGGCGCAAAGACCGGCTTCCCGGATCGCGTCCCGCACCCCCTCCACCCGGGCCGCGACCCTGTCATTGGTGGCCCCGTCGACCGAGATCATGGCCAGCCGCCGATGCCCGAGGCGCAGGACTTCGCGGGCGAGCGTCCGCATCGCAACATGGTTGTCGAACCCGACCGAGGGGCGCTTTTCGGACGGGTCATGGGCCCAGGTCACCAGGGTCGGGATCTTGCGCGAGGCGATGAAATCATAGATCGCCGCATCGCGGTTGAAGCCGATCAGGAGCAGCGCATCCGCCCCCCGCGCGACAAGCGATCTGATCTGTCGCTGCTCCAGGTCAGGACGATAGGACGAGCTGGCCACCAGCAGGGTGTAGCCTTGCGCGTCGAGTTCTTCCTGGAAAGCCTGAATGCCTCGGGCAAAGACAGCGTTTTCCATCGTCGGAATGATCGCACCGATGGTTCTGGTGCGTTGTGCGGCCATGGCGCGCGCTGCGAAATTCGGCGTGTAGCCCAGTTCCTTCACAGCGTGCAGAACGATTTGTTTCGTCTTGTCAGATACCTGGTTCGGCATGTTCAGGCAGCGCGAAACGGTGGCCGTCGAAACTCGCGCAAGGTTGGCGACGTCCTGAAGGGTGGGGGCGGTTCGGCTGTCTTTCATGTCGAAGTTCCCTGAAACAGGTCGGCACGCTGTGTGCGGATGACACCATCAATCAGCTACGTTTCCCGGGTGGTGTCAAATGTAAGCGCTTGCATCTCTGGTCAGGCACCGCTTAACTGCTCTGCGACACGGGTGTCGCATGGGGCAGGCGATGATGTATCTCTTTGAAGCGACGGACCATTGTGGCGTCAACGCGCGGCGCGGGTCTGGTCTTTCGGGCGCATCTCCCTTCCGCAGATACGTCAGACGCCAGCAAACCACCCGTGACTTTTGATCCGCCCGCCAGGACAAGCTCGCCCATGACCCGAGAATACCTCAAGAAAGCGCCGTTGACGTCCAGGTCCGATGCCTCGGACGTGCACGAGACGGTGAAAGCCATCCTCGCTGATATCGAGGCAGGCGGGGACGCGACGGCGCGGGACTATGCGGCGCGGTTCGACAAGTACGTCGGCAACATCATCCTGACGCCCGAGGAGATCGAGGCCGCGACCGCGCTGGTTTCCGAGAAACTGAAGGCCGATATCCGCTTCGCCCATGACAATGTCCGCCGTTTCGCAGAGGCGCAGAAAGCGACGCTTCGCAGTGTGGAGATGGAGATCGTCCCGGGCTTCGTCGCGGGTCAGAAGGCGATCCCGGTCGACACCGCCGGCTGCTATGTTCCCGGCGGGCGCTACAGCCACATTGCCAGTGCCATCATGACGGTGACGACCGCCAAGGTCGCCGGCTGCAAGACCGTCATCGCGACCAGCCCGCCCCGTCCGGGCATCGGCGTGGCCCCGGCCATCGTCTACGCCGCCCATATCAGCGGTGCCGACAAGATCCTGGCACTTGGCGGTGTGCAGGGCGTGGCGGCGATGAGTTTCGGTCTTTTCGGACTGCCGAAAGCCAACATACTTGTGGGCCCCGGCAACCAGTTCGTGGCCGAGGCCAAGCGCATTCTCTACGGGCGGGTGGGCATCGACATGATCGCAGGTCCGACAGACAGCCTTGTGCTCGCCGACAGGACCGCCGACGCGCATATCGTGGCGACCGACCTCGTAAGCCAGGCGGAGCATGGCTACAACTCACCCGTCTGGCTGGTGACAGATGATCGCCACCTGGCAAAGGCCGTGCTGGGCCTCGTGCCGGATCTGATCGCGGATCTGCCCGAACCCAACCGGGAGAACGCCTTCGCGGCCTGGCGCGACTACGCCGAGGTGATCCTGTGCGCCGACCGCGAGGAAATGGCGGCCTGTTCCGATGCCCATGCGCCCGAACATCTGACCGTGCAGGCGGCGGACCTCGATTGGTGGAAGGATCGTCTGACCTGCTACGGCTCCCTCTTCGTCGGCGAGGAAACGACGGTGTCCTACGGTGACAAGGCGACAGGGACGAACCATGTGCTGCCGACTTCGGGGGCGGCGGCCTATACCGGCGGGCTCTCGGTCCACAAATACATGAAGATCGTCACATGGCAGCAGGCGACGCGCGAAGGCTCCCGGGATGTGGCGATCACGACGGCGCGGATTTCCAGGCTGGAGGGCATGGAGGGCCATGCCCGCGCCGCCGATGTGCGGTTGGCGAAATACTTCCCCGGCGAGAATTTCGACCTCAGCGCCGATGGTTGAGATCGCGTCTCTGTTCGATCTGACGGGCCGCGTGGCCTGTGTCACCGGGGCCAGTGCGGGCCTTGGGCAGCGTGCGGCCGTGGCATTGACGGCGGCGGGTGCGCGGGTCGTGGGGCTGGCGCGTCGGGCGGACGTGTTGGAGGATTGGGTGGTGCGGACCGGAAAGGGCTCGGCCGCAGCGGTCGCGGCGGACCTGCCGGACCGGGCGGCGATCGCCGGGATCGCCCCGCGTATCGCCGCGCCATTCGGTCCGCCCGATATCGTGGTCAACGCCGCGGGCATCAATACCCGCGACGTGGCTGCCGATGTCACGCCCGAGGATCTGGACGGTCCGCTCGTGTTCCTTGCCTCGGCGGCCAGCGGCTATGTGACCGGGCAGGTCCTGATGGTCGACGGGGGGGGCACCGCGAAATGAAGGCGTTGGTCTACGACGGCGTGGAAACACTATGCTATCGCGATGTGGCCACGGCGGTGCCGCGCGCCGGTGAACATCTTGTCCGCGTCACGTCCGTGGGGATATGCGGGTCGGACATGCATGCCTATCTGGGCCACGATCCGCGGCGGCCCGCGCCCCTGATCCTGGGCCACGAGGCGGCCGGCGAGATCGTCGGTGGCCCGCGAGAGGGACAGCGGGTCACGATCAATCCGCTTGTCACCTGCGGGACCTGTCCCGCCTGCCGCGCCGCGCGAGAGAACCTTTGCCCGCAGCGTCAGATCATTTCCATGCCGCCCCGGGAGGGCGCCTTCGCGCAATATCTCGCGATGCCCGCAGCCAACCTCGTTCCGGTGCCCGACGGCATGTCCCTCGACAAGGCGGCGCTGGCCGAACCGCTTGCCGTCGGCTGGCATGCCGCCCGTCTGGCCCTAGCGGCGCTGCACCCGGCGGCAGAGCGGCGCGCGCTGGTGATCGGCGGTGGGGCTATCGGGCTGGCCGCCGCCCTCTCGCTCAGGGCAATGGCGGTCGAAGACATCACCATCATCGAGCCGAACGAAACGCGGCGGCGTTACCTGGAAGATCGCTGCGGCGAGGATGTCGTGGCAACGGTCGACGCGGCGGTGGGCTGTCCCATCGTGGTCGATGCGGTCGGCTTCGCCGCCACGCGACAGACCGCGTCGCACCTTGTGCAACCGGGTGGCGTGGTGGCCCATATCGGCCTTGGCGAGGATCGGGGAGGCATCGACATCCGGCGCATGACCCTGCAGGAGATCACCTTCATCGGCACATATACCTATACCGTGCAGGATTTCCGGGAAACGACGGCCGCACTTTTCAATGGCCGCCTCGGCGCGCTGGATTGGGCCGAGGCACGGTGCCTGGCCGATGGCGCGCGCGCCTTTGCCGACATCCGCGCGGGCCGTGTGGCCGCGCCGAAAATCATGTTGCATCCCCATGGCTGAGCACATCTCTTCACCCCGTGTCCGTTGCACTGTGGCCCCGTCGGTCCGCCAAACACAGGAGCTTGCCCGTCCGTGAGCATTTCCAGGAAGATTGTCGACGACCTTGTCGCCAATGACGTGTCCTTCGTCACCACCGTGCCCTGCAAACAATTGGCCGGTGTGATCGAGGAGGTCGAAAACCGGCCCGGGATGTTTCACATTCCCGCCAACAAGGAGGACGAAGGCATGGGGCTCTGCGCCGGTGCGTTCATGGGTGGAAAGCGCCCCTGCATCATCATGCAGAACACCGCCATCGGGGTCACCATCAACACGCTGGCGACGCTGATCCAGTTCTACCGGTTGCCGTTGCCGATGCTGATCTCGTTCCGGGGCGAATTGCGCGAACCCGTCGCCTGCCAGGTCGAAATGGCGGTCCATACCAAGGCGCTGCTGGCGCAGATGCATATCCCGACCTACCATTTTCACAAGCATGCGGATGCTGACGAATTGGACGCGATCCTGAAATACACCTTCATGTGCAGCAAGCCGGTGGCGATCCTGACCGACGCATCCTTCTGGGGAGGCTATGGCGACCAATGATCCGTTCCGAAATCCTGCGCGATATCGCGCCCATCCTGCGCGACCACCTTGTCATCTGCAATATCGGCCTGCCGAGCCAGGAATTGCACATGATCGACGACCAGCCGTCGAATTTCTACATGCTCGGGACCATGGGCCTTGCGTCCTCGATCGGTCTCGGGCTTGCACTGGCGCAGCCCAAGAAGGTGATCTCCATCGATGGCGACGGATCGGTGCTGACCAACCTCGGCACCCTGCCGACCATCGCCAACAACGTGGCCGACAACTTCATTCTGCTGATCATCGACAACGGTTCATATGGCTCCACTGGCGACCAGCCGACCTATGCCGGCAAGAAGACACGGTTGGAGGCTGTCGCCGCAGCTTGCGGGTGCGAGGCCGTCGTGACGTGCAAGGCAGAGGAGACCGGCACCGCGCTGAAAGCCGCCCTTGCCAGTGGCAAGATGACCGTGATCGTCGCGAAATGCGAGAGCGGCAACATCAAGGTGCCCGTGATCACGATGGACCCGGTCACGATCCGCGACCGGTTCATGGCGACCGTCAGGGGCTGAGACCCGGGGCACCGCTGCACGCCGCGGCGGTGCCCTTTCCGTTCAGATACCGGCGAACCGGCGCACGACGTTCTCCAGCATCCTCGAGACGCCGTTGTCCCCCCCGTCGTGGTTCAGGCTGCCGCAGAAGGTGATCGATCCCACGGAAAACAGCGCGCCGCCGCCGGGCTTGGGGCAATAGACTATCTCGCCCCGGATCAGTTCCGCCGGATCCTCGCCGGTCTCCGTCTGGATATGCGACAGCAGCTCCTCGGGGACGGCGACGAAACTGTCGCTGTGGTTCTCGCTGACCGCCAGGATGACGGTGCCGGGAGGCGTGCCCAGCTCGGGGTCCGCGCGGTCCAGCTCGAACCCCGCGGCCCCGCCGCCGCTCAGCCCGTAGTCGCCCAGCTTCTCCTCGGACACGCCGTCGAATATCCAGGACACCTCCGGGGCAAAGCTGTCCTCGGTGCGCCGGTA
>CAZTUG010000019.1:0-45958 GCA_964615955.1 uncultured Roseicyclus sp. | reverse complement strand
CGATCATCGTGCTGATCGCCGCCGCGCTGTTCACTTTCTCGCTGCTCTTCGCGCCCGTGCGCGGCGTCCTCGCTTCCGTCCTTGCGCGCCGCGCGTTCCAGGCGCGGGTGCATCGCCGCCAGGGTCTGCTGGCCCTGTCGCGGTCCGAGCCGATCCACGATGGCCTGACCCTCAAGGTCCTGACCCGCGAAGGCCTGATCCGCCCCGACGGCGTCGCCACCGACAAGGGCCGTGCGGCCGCGGCCAAGATTGCGCGGGACGAACACCGCTGGAGCGTTGCACGCCGCCTCCACCACGACACCGCCCTGACCGGCCGCTACGATGGCCTGACCCCGATCGAGGAGGTCTTCACCGCCGACGAGATCGCCTTGTTCGACACGCGGGTCGACCGGATCGGGGCCGTGTAGCGCCATGGGGGCCGATTTCGTCCAGTTTTCCCTGACGCCGATCCTCGTGGGGATCTTCGCCGCCGTGGCCTGCGCGCTGCCGGGCAATTTCCTGATCCTGCGGCGCCAGGCCCTGATCGGGGATGCGATCTCCCATGTGGTGCTGCCCGGCATCGTCGTGGCCTTCCTGATCACGGGAACCGTCACCACCTGGCCGATGCTGCTGGGGGCTGCCGGTGCCGCCCTTGTCGCGGTCGTCCTGATCGAGGCGGTGCGCCGTCTGGGCAGGATCGAACCGGGGGCGGCGATGGGGGTCGTGTTCACCTCGCTCTTTGCCGGGGGTGTGCTGCTGCTGGAGCAATCGGACACCTCCGCCGTGCATCTGGACGTGGAACATGCCCTGATGGGCAATCTCGAACAGCTGATCTGGCTGCGCGCCGAGGGCTGGGGCTCGTTGCTCGATCCCGTCGCGCTGGCGGCCCTGCCGCGCGAACTGACGCGCATGGCCGTGGTGGCCGCGATCATCGCCGGGCTGACGCTGGTGTTCTGGCGGCCCCTGAAACTGGCCAGCTTCGACGAAGGCTTCGCGCGCGCGCTTGGCCTGCCGGTCTCGTTGATCGGGTTCGGACTGGTCAGCGCCGCCGCCGCCGCCGCCGTGGCCGCCTTCGACGCGGTCGGCTCCATCATCGTGATCGCCATGTTCATCTGCCCGCCCGCCGCAGCGCGACTGATGACCAACAGCCTTGGGCGGCAGGTCGGGTGGAGCCTTGTCTTCGCCACCGTCTCCGCCGTGTTCGGCTATGTTCTGGCGGGCTATGGCCCGATCTGGCTTGGCGCGACCAATTCGGTCTCGGCGGCGGGCATGGTGGCGCTGGTCTCGGGCGTCATTCTGGCGTTGGCCTGCATGTTCGGCCCCGCCCGCAAGCGGGTAGGGGTGGCGGCGGGGTGATGGCCGCTCTAGGGTGCGTGCGCGCCGGTTCGCGCAGAACGACCCCAAGGGCCAACCCGATGACCGACAGTCCCGAAAGAAATGGCGGCCCCCACCACGCCGGCGCGCGTCTCTCCTTCAAGGGCGAGATGAGCTATGTCGACTACCTCGCCCTCGACCCGGTGCTGGGCGCGGCCCGGCCGCTGTCGCAAGCCCATGACGAGATGCTCTTCATCATCCAGCACCAGACCTCGGAGCTTTGGATGCGCCTCGCCCTGCACGAACTGGACGCCGCCCGCAGCGCCCTGTCGCAGGGCGATTTCCCGCCCGTGTTCAAGATGCTGACGCGCGTGGCCCGGATCTTCGAGCAGTTGAACGGCGCGTGGGACGTGCTGCGCACCATGACACCGTCCGAATATACCGCGTTCCGGGACGATCTCGGGCAATCCTCGGGGTTCCAGTCGCATCAGTATCGGCTGATCGAATACATCCTCGGCAATCGCAACCGGGCGATGATGAAGGTCCATGAACACCGCACCGACCTGCATGCCATGCTGGCGCAGGAACTCACCCGGCCGTCGCTCTATGATG
The DNA here is from genome assembly GCA_964615955.1 of uncultured Roseicyclus sp. GTDB lineage: Bacteria > Pseudomonadota > Alphaproteobacteria > Rhodobacterales > Rhodobacteraceae > Gymnodinialimonas. The sequence continues at coordinate 44,053 of CAZTUG010000019.1, read as the reverse complement.
TCGCCATCAACCACCTCGGCGGCGCGTTGGGCCGCGATCTGCCGCGGGGCGCGCTCGACACGCCCCATGCGGCGCAGCCGACCATCGAGGATGCGTGGGCGCAGATCTACCGCGCGCCCGAGCAGTATTGGACGCTCTACGAACTGGCCGAAAAGCTGGTCGATCTGGAGGATTACTTCCGCCGCTGGCGGTTCAACCACGTCACCACGGTGGAGCGCATCATCGGCTTCAAGCGCGGCACCGGCGGCACCTCGGGCGTGCAATATCTCCGCCGGATGCTGGAGGTCGAACTCTTTCCCGAACTCTGGAATGTCAGGGGACAGCTATGACCTTGCCGATGAAGGACCGCTTCGATCTGCCTGCGGGGATCATCTACCTCGACGGCAACTCGCTCGGGCCGCTGCCTGCGGGCGTGACCGACACGGTGGCCGCGATGACGCGGGACCAATGGGGCGCGCACCTGATCAAGGGCTGGAACGTGGATGGCTGGATGGCGCAACCGTCCCGCGTGGGCGACCAGGTGGGCCGGATCATCGGGGCGCCGCCGGGCAGCGTCGTGATGGGCGACACCCTGTCGATCAAGGTCTACCAGGCGCTGTCGGCGGCCTTGCAGATGCGCCCCGACCGCAAGGTGGTGCTGTCGGACAGCGGCAATTTCCCGACCGATCTCTACATGGCCGAGGGGCTGATCCGGCATCTCGACCACGGCCATGCCCTGAAGGTCGTGGCCCCCGGGGACGTGGCGGCCGCCATCGACGACACCGTCGCCGCCGTGATGATCACGCACGTGGATTACCGCACCGGCCGGATGCACGACATGGACGCGATCACCGCCAAAGCCCACCGGGCGGGCGCGGTGATGATCTGGGACCTCGCCCATTCCGCCGGGGCCGTGCCGGTGGACATGGCGGGCTGCGGCGCGGAATTCGCTGTCGGCTGCACCTACAAGTATCTCAACGGTGGCCCCGGCGCGCCCGCCTTCATCCATGTCCGCCCCGACATCGTGGGCGGGATCGACCCGGCTCTGGCGGGCTGGCTGGGGCATGAAGCACCCTTCGCCTTCGATCCGGACTATCGCCCCGGCGCGGGGATCGAGCGGATGCGCGTCGGCACCCCGCCGGTGATCCAGCTCGCCGCGCTGGAGGCGGCGATGGCGATCTGGGACAGGGTCGACATGGCCGACCTGCGCGCCGCCTCGATCCGCCTGTCCGAACAGTTCATCGCCGAGGTGGAGGCCGCGTGCCCCGACCTGACGCTGGCCTCGCCCCGCGACAGCCGCCAGCGCGGCAGCCAGGTCTCGTTCCGGTTCGAGCAGGGCTATGCCGCCATGCAGGCCCTCATCGCCCATGGCGTGATCGGCGATTTCCGCGCCCCGGAGATCATGCGCTTCGGCTTCACGCCGCTCTATCTGGATGCAGGCGATGTCAGCGCGGCGGTGGAGATCCTTGCGCGGATCCTGCGTGACCGGCTTTGGGACCGGCCCGAATTCCGCGCGCGCCAACGGGTCACCTAGGCGACGGCTCAGGCCGCCGGATGCGCCACCCGGATCGCGGGCACGGCCGCGTCTTCCGCCGGCCACGTCACCATCACGATGGCGCAACCGCTGACCGACTGCGCCGCCATTGTCCTCGGACCAGTGGCGGACAAGGCTCGCCATCGAGACCGGCAACACATCTTATTGTTTCGCCCAAAGCAAATCTCGAACCAAATCCTGAACCAGAAAAAGCAAAGCCCACAGGCGAGCCTGCTATATGGGGGCCGCTCGTCTGTGGGCTTTGCTTTTTCTGTGGTGGGTCATTTTCAAATGATCACGCTGGGTCAGTTTTGAATGCAGATTGACAAGCAAGGGCCGCGATCTTGCGTGCCAACCCGGAGACGTTGCCGATCACATGCACGTCGCAATCGCCCGCCGCCTTCAGGGCATCGACGATCGCGGTGGCCCGGTCCCGGTCTTCTTCCACCACGACGACAGAGAGGTGCTGCATGATGTCCGTTCGATGGGGAGGTCCGCAGGCCACGGCAAGGGCGGGTGGCAGTGCGGGGAAATCGTCACCCGATTCTGCCGCATTCTTGGGCGGTCCTGTCCCGGGCCGCGCGGTTTTGCGCCGCTTCCGGGACGCGGCCATGCGGGATCGTCCGACCTCTGGGCTGACGGTCCGGCCACGGTCGGTTTGCACGCCCCGTGCGGGATCTGCGAGAGGGTCGAAGCGACTGGACGCGTGCTGCAATTCCTGTTGTTGCTGGCACGGTGGCTAGCACGAAGGAGCAGGTCTTGAACGAATGGTGGCGCAGCGCGGTAATCTATCAGGTCTATCCTCGGTCGTTCCAGGACGATGACGGCGACGGGGTGGGTGACCTGCGGGGTATCACGCGCAGGCTCGACCATATCGCGGAGCTTGGGGCGGACTGCATCTGGCTCTCGCCGATCTTCGCCTCGCCGCAGCGGGACATGGGCTATGACGTGTCCGATTACCTCGCCGTCGATCCGCTGTTCGGCGAGATGGCGGATTTCGATGCGCTGATCGCGGGCGCCCATGCGCGCGGACTGAAGGTGATCGTGGACCAGGTGCTGTCCCATACGTCCGACAGGCACGACTGGTTCAAGGCCTCGCGCGTCGACCGGACCAATCCGAAGGCCGATTGGTATGTCTGGGCCGATCCGCTGCCCGATGGCTCCCCGCCGACCAACTGGCACAGCCATTTCGGCGGCCCGGCCTGGGAATTCGACCCGGGGCGCGGACAATACTTCCTGCACAACTTCCTGGCCTCGCAGCCGGACCTGAATTTCCACAACCCCGACGTGGTGGAGGCGATCCTTGAAACCTGCAAGTTCTGGCTTGACCGGGGTCTCGACGGGTTTCGGCTCGATACCGTCAACTATTACTTCCACGATCAGAAGCTTCGCTCCAACCCGCCGGCGCAGACACGGCCGCAGGTGATGGCGACCGACCTCTACGGGATGCAGAACAACATCTACAACAAGACCCGCCCCGAGAATCTCGCATTCCTGGAGCGCTTGCGCGCCCTGACGGACCAGTATTGCGACATCATGATGGTCGGCGAGGTGGGCGAGATGGGCCACAAATCCATCGAGATCATGGGGGCCTATACGGCGGGGAACAGCCGCCTGCACATGGCCTACAGCTTCGCCATGCTGGGGCCGGATTTCAGCGCCGAGCATTTCCGCACATGCATCGAAGGCTTCCGGCGCGGGGCCCCCGATGGCCATCCCTACTGGTCGTTCAGCAACCACGACGTGCCGCGCCATGTCAGCCGGTGGGCGGATTACGCCACCTCGCCCGATGCCATGGCCCGGATGACCTGCGCCATGCTGATGGCCTTCGAGGGCACGATCGGCATCTACCAGGGCGAGGAACTGGGCCAGACCGAGACGGAACTGGACTTCGAGGAACTGACCGATCCGCCCGCCATTCGCTTCTGGCCCGCCGTGAAGGGCCGCGACGGCTGCCGCACGCCGATGGTCTGGGAGAAGGACGCGCCCAATGCCGGGTTTTCCACCGGCGTGCCATGGTTGCCGGTGAAGGCTCCGCAGGCCGCGAAGGCGGTGGACCAGCAGGGCGGCGCAGACAGTATCCTGACCTACTTCAAGGCCATGATCGCCCGCCGCAAGGCAAGTCCGGCCCTCAGCCGGGGCAGGACGACTTTCCTGAACCTGCCCGAGCCGGTTCTGGCCTTCACGCGCAAGGCGTCGGACGAGACCTTGACCTGCCTCTTCAACCTGTCACCCGAGGCACAGGTCTTCGACGTGTCCGCAACGGCCACGATCAGCCTGTCCAACCGGGCCAGCCTCGTCGATGGCAAACTGACGCTGGAGGGAACCGGTTTCGCCTATCTCGCCCATGACGGCACGATCACGGTCGAACCGGCCTAGGACAGGCCCTGCACGTTCCAGACCTCGGCCATGTAGCCCCGGATCGTGCGGTCCGACGAGAAGTGGCCGGCACCGGCGATGTTGCGCAGCGCCAGCCGTGTCCAGCGGTCGGGATCGCCATAGGCCGCGTCAACCTGCGCCTGACACGCCAGGTAGCTGTCGAAATCCGACGCCACCAGGAACGGGTCGTGGGTCCACATCGCGTCCACCAGCCCGAAATAGCGCGACGGCTCGGTGCGGTTGAAGCGGCCCTCCACGATCATCTGCAACACGTCCTGCAATGGCTGACTCGCCATGATCGCCTGTCGTGCGTGGTCCGCCACGCCATAGCGCGCCTGCACCTCGGGCGCGGTCATGCCGAAAAGGAAGAAATTCTCGGGCCCGACCTGTTCGCGGATCTCTACATTCGCCCCGTCCAGCGTGCCGATGGTCAGCGCGCCGTTCATGGTGAATTTCATGTTGCCGGTGCCCGATGCCTCCTTGCCGGCAGTCGAGATCTGTTCCGACAGGTCTGCCGCCGGGATCAGACGCTGCGCCATGGAGACGTTGTAATTGGCCGGGTAAACCACTTTCAGCAGGTCGCCGGTCACCGGATCGGCGTTGATCGTGGCGGCCACGTCATTGATCAGGTGGATGATCTCCTTGGCGCTGTGGTAGCCCGGCGCGGCCTTGCCGCCGAAAATCTTCACCCGGGGCGTCCAACCGGCAGAGGGATCGGCGCGGATCGCGTTCCAGCGCGCGATCGTCTCGAACACGTTGAGCAACTGGCGCTTGTATTCGTGGATCCGCTTGATCTGGACGTCGAACATCGCGTCGGGATTCAGGGCGATGCCCATATGTTCCCGGACCCAATCCGCAAAGGCCTCCTTGTTGGCGCGCTTTGCGGCGGCGATGGCGGCGCGGACGGTTGCGTCCTCTTCATGGGCGCGAAGCTTGGCCAACCGGTCCAGATCGCGTTCCCAGCCCGCACCGATCGTGTCGGTCAGAACCCGCGACAGGCCGGGATTGGACAGCCGCAGCCAGCGGCGCGGGGTGACGCCGTTGGTCTGGTTCACGATCCGTCCGGGATAGGCGGCATTCAGCCCCGCGAAGACCGTGTCGCGCATCAACTGGCTGTGCAGCGCCGAGACGCCGTTGACATGGGAGGCCATGACGAATGCAAGCGTGCCCATGTGCACGGTGTCGTTGTGAATGATCCGCAGATCGGGCGGGCAATCGGTGGCGGCCACATGGTCCGCGTCGATCCGCTCGATGATCTGCATGTGGCGCGGCAGGATGCGGCCCATCAACCATGTGGACCACGCCTCCAGCGCTTCGGGCAGCAGGGTGTGGTTGGTGTAGTTCAGGCAGCCGGTGGCGATGCGCCTGGCGTCGGCCCAGTCCAGGCCATGGACGTCGATCAGAAGGCGCATCAGCTCTGGCCCGGCCAGCGAGGGGTGGGTGTCGTTCATCTGGATCGCGACCTTCTGCGGCAGCAGGCCAAGGTCGTCATATTCCGTCAGGAAGCGGCGCAGGATGTCCTGCAACGCGGCGGAGGTCAGGAAGAACTCCTGCTTCAGGCGCAATTCCTTGCCGTTGTCGGTGGCATCCTCGGGGTAGAGCACGCGGCTCAACGTGCGGGCGAGCGCCTCGGGGGCGGCGGCGGCGGTGTAGTCGCCGGAATTGAACCGGTCGAGGTCGAAAAGATCCGTGGGCAAGGCCCCCCACAGGCGCAGCGTGTTGGCCCATTTTCCCTGCCAGCCGACCACGGGCATGTCATAGGCGCGGGCATGGACGGTTTCCGAAGGGTGCCAGACGGCGCGGTTGCCATCCATCTCCACCCGGCCCTTGAAGGGGATGGTGTAGCGCGCTTCCGGGCGTTCGAATTCCCACGGGTTGGGGTGGCTCAACCAATCCTCTGGGCGCTCCACCTGCCGCCCGCCCTCGAACCGCTGGCGGAACAGCCCGTGTTCATAGCGGATGCCATAACCGAAGGCCGGACAGCCGAGGGTGGACATGCTTTCCATGAAACACGCGGCCAGGCGCCCCAGACCGCCATTGCCAAGCGCCGCGTCCGGTTCATCCTCCACCACCTCGGCCAGCGAGACGCCCTCGTCCTCCAGAACCGCGCGCATGGTGTCGTGCAGGCCCAGATTGACCAACGCGTCCTCCAGGATGCGGCCGATCAGGAACTCCATCGACAGGTAATAGACGCGCTTGCCCTGTTCGGCGTAGGTCTTGCGCGTGGCGGCGAACCACGGCTCCACGATCACGTCGCGCACCGCGTAGCTCACCGCCATCCGCCAGTCGTAAAGGCTGGCATGGCCCTTGTCCTTGCCAAGCGTGTAGGTCAGGTGCTTTTCGATCCGGACGCGCAGGGCGCTGGCGGACATGTCATTCATCACGTTCATGGAATGCCGTTCTTGGTTTCTTCAACTCAGCCAGACGCGCCCGAGGGGCGGCAGGGGGAATTCGTCGTCGGGCAGTTCGATACGGCCGTCAGATAGCGCATCATGGCCCCGCGTCATACCCTGATCGCGCAGCCATTGTCCCGGTATGGTCTGCCAATGCTCGGAAAAGTTGAACAGGCACACCAGGACCTGGGCGGGGGCGATCCGTTGGAAGGCAAGGACAGCCGGATTGCCCGTGTCGCGGATGCGGCAGGCGAAGCCGCCATGCAGCGCGTGGGTCGCCTTGCGGCGGGCGTAGATGTGCCGCGTGCCGGCCAGGACCCGCCCCTGCGGGCTGTCCGGATCGCCCATCGCGGCCGCCACGCGGTCCCAATCCATCGCCGGGCGGTGGATCCATCGGCTGTCATGGCAATGCTCCGGACGCCCGAGGTATCCGTAATCGTTGGTCAGCGCGACCTCGTCGCCCATGTAGACCAGCGGCACCCCGCCATGGGACGCGATCAGGGCATTGCCCAGAAGCATCCGCTGCACCGCCAGGTCGACCGCGTGTGCGTCGCCCTCCGCCAGCGCCCTTTCCAACCCGGCAAGCGAGGCGAAACTGCCCGAAATCCGCTTGTCGCCGGTGGTCTTGTTCGCCTGAAACAGCGCGCCGCGCGCGAAGGAGCCGGGAAAGATGCCTTCGTAGAAGTCCGACAGGTAGGCCCGGTGCGCCGCGCCGGAAAAGCCAAGCGCTCCCGCGTCCTCGTCGGTGATGGCCCACCCGATATCGTCATGGCAGCGGATATAGGTGGCATAGGTGGCGTTGGTGAGGTTTTCCGGGAAATGCGTGCGCAGAACATGGCTCATCAACCCCGTGTCGCGGGTCGCCAGCGCGCCCCAGAACTGCACCATCAGGTTGTTGTGATAGGCAAGGTTGCCCTCGCGCCCGTCATGTTCGCCGCGCCCGAAATAGCTCAGCATCTCGGCAGGGCCGACGATGGCCTCCTCCAGATGCAACACACATGCCGCACAGACCCGCGTGACGGCACGCAGCGCGCGCAGGATCATGTGAACCTCGGGCTCGGACTGGCAGCGCGTGCCCATGCGCTTCCACATGAACGCCACCGCATCTAGCCGCAGGACATCCACGCCCTTGTTGGCGAGGAACAGCATGATCTTCGCGATTTCCAGGAAGACGCGCGGATTGGCCCAGTTCAGGTCCCACTGATGTTCGTTGAAGGTGGTCCAGACCCATTGGTCGATATCGGGATAATGAGTGAAGCTGCCCGGCGCATCGTTGGGAAAGATCTCGATCAGCGTCCGCTCATAGGCGCGGGGCAGGGTGGCGTCGTCGAAGAACAGGTACATGTCCCGATGCGCCGCGTCGCCCTTGCGCGCCTTCACCGCCCAGTCATGTTCCTTGGCGGTGTGGTTCAGCACCATGTCGATGCACAGCGACATGCCGCGCGCGCGCAGCGCCGTCGAGAGCGCTTCAAGATCGCGCATGGAGCCATAGGCCGGATTGATCTTGCGGTAATCCATCACCGAATAGCCGCCATCGCTGTCGCCGGGGCGGGGCTTGAGGCAGGGCATCAGGTGGACATAGGTGACGCCGAGGCCGCTCAGGTAATCGAGCTTGTCGTGCACGCCCTGCAGATCACCGGCAAAGCGGTCGATGTAGAAGACATAGCCCAGCATGTCGGGGCGCTGGAACCAGTCCGGTTCAAGGTCGCGTTGCAGGTCGAGGGTCTTCAACGCCGCCGGTCGCGCCCTCCATGCGCGGCGCATCTCGGACAGCAGCGCGTCGCGCATCGCCGGGTAGCGCGGGTCCGCCCCGTAAAGCGCGTCGAGCATGGGCCAGAGGTCACTGGCGCTGCGTGCCAGGCGCAGCTCGAAGATATCCGTGGCGTCCGGCATGGTCAGGATCTCAGGTCACGACATCGGGGGCGGTTCGGCCCGTGATGCCAGCAAGCTCCGAAAGCGTCAACGCCGCCTCGCGCACCGCGTCAAGGGCGACTTCGGGCGCCTCGTGAAGCCTGGATGGATCGGTCTCCAACTGTTCGAGGTACAGGCGGATCGTGGCCCCCTCGGTTCCGGTGCCCGACAGGCGGAACACCGCGCGCGCGCCGCCCTCGAACGCGATCCGCAGGCCCTGTCCGGTGGAGCGGGAGCCGTCGACCGGATCGTCATAGGCGAATTCGTCCGCCGCCCCCACGGTCAGGCCCGCGACCGTTGTGCCGGGCAGGTCGGGCAGGGCGGCGCGCAGCCCGTCCACCACGGCGTTGGCCTTGGCCGCATCGACCGCCTCGTAATCCAGCCGGGAATAATAGCAGCGCCCGTGGGTGGCCCACAGATCGTCCATCAGCTCCGCGACCGACTGGCCGGTTTCCGCAAGGATGTTGAGCCACAACAGCACCGCCCAAAGCCCGTCCTTCTCGCGCACGTGGTCCGATCCGGTGCCGGCACTTTCCTCGCCGCACAGCGTCGCCTTGTTCGCATCCAGCAGGTTGCCGAAGTATTTCCAGCCCGTCGGCGTCTCGTAACACGCGATCCCCAGTGCCTCCGCCACCCGGTCCACCGCGCGCGAGGTCGGCATGGAGCGCGCCACGCCCGTCAGGCCATCCGCGTATCCCGGTGCCAGATGCGCCTTGGAGGCCAACAGCGCAAGGCTGTCGGACGGCGTGACGTAGGCGTTTCGACCGACGATCATGTTGCGGTCGCCGTCGCCGTCCGACGCGGCGCCGAAATCGGGCGCGCCGGGGCCATACATGCGGTCCATCAATGCCTTTGCCCAGATCGGGTTCGGATCCGGGTGGCCACCGCCGAAGGTCGGGCTCGGCACTCCGTTCACCACGGTGCCCTGCGCCGCACCAAGGCGGTCCTCAAGGATCGCGTGGGCATAGGGCCCGGTGACGGCATGCATCGCGTCGAAGGACATGGTGAAGCCGCCCGCGAAGAGCGCGCGGATCTTGTCGAAATCGAACAGCCGCTCCATCAGCGCGACATAGTCCGCGACGGGGTCCACCACCTCCACCGCCATGTCGCCCAGCCTGTGGTCGCCCAGCGACCCGATCTCCGCATCGTGGGAGGCGATGATCTGGTAGCAGGTGATGGTCATGGTCCGCGCGAAGATCGCATCCGTCACGGCTTCGGTCGCGGGGCCGCCATTGGGGCCGTTGTATTTCAGGCCGAAATCCTCGGTCGGGCCGCCGGGGTTGTGGGACGCGGACAGGATCAGCCCGCCATCGGCGCCGCGCATGCGGATCAGGTGGGACGCGGCGGGCGTCGACAGGATGCCGTCTTGCCCGACGATGCACCGGGCCGCACCATTGGCCGCCGCCATGCGCAGGATCACCTGGATCGCCTGCGCGTTGAAATAACGCCCGTCGCCGCCCACCACGAGCGTCTTGCCCGCCACGCCACCGATCCCGTCGAAGATCGCCTGCACGTAGTTTTCAAGGTAATGCGGCCGCATGAACATGGCCGTTTTCTTGCGCAGGCCGCTGGTGCCCGGTTTCTGGCCTTCGATCGGGCTGGTCCTGACGGATTGTGTGGGCATTGGTGTCTCCTCCCTTGGTTCGGTGCGTTCTGCGCGTCAGCCCCGTTTCTCCTGGGAAAACACGACGACCGCGTTGGCGGCCACCTGCAGTCCCGGTGTAACGGCGATGGCGTCGCGCTGACTGGTATCGAAGCGCCGCACCCAGGCGTCGCTCTCGGGCAGGTCGGGCGGCACGATCTCCACCGCATCGCCCCGGTTCAACACGATCAGCAGCGCCCCCTCGCGCTGAACATATTCCGGCGTGCCCGAGGCCATGCGCATTTCCACCACGATGGTGTCGAGGCCGGGATCGTCCCAATCCGACTGCCGCATCGCCCCGCCCCCGGCGCGGCGCCAGTATAAATCGGGCGCGCCATCGACGACGCGATGGCGCGAATGCAGGAAGCGGGTCTGTCGCAGCAGGGGATGCATCCGCCGGAACGAAATCGCCTGCTGGCAGAAGGTGAAGAACGCGTCCTCCGCTTCGGGCCAGTTTACCCAGCCGATCTCGTTATCCTGGCAATAGGCGTTGTTGTTGCCGCTCTGGCTGTTGCTCAACTCGTCGCCCGCCAGGATCATCGGCGTGCCTTGGGACAGCATCAAGGTGGCGATCATGTTGCGCTTGCGCCGGATGCGGGCGGCGCTGATGTCGGGGTCATCTGTCGGGCCCTCGACGCCCATGTTGTCGGACCGGTTGTCGGAATGGCCGTCCCGGTTGCCTTCGGAATTGGCCTCGTTGTGCTTGTCATTGTAGCTGACCGTGTCCTGAAGGGTGAAACCGTCATGCGCGGTCAGGAAGTTGACGGAAGCCGTCGCAAGCCGCCCGTCATGGTCGAAATACGTCGCGGATCCGGCCAGGCAGGCCGCCATGTCGGCCGCGCGGCCGGCATCGCCGCGCCAGAAGCCCCGGGTCTGGTCGCGGAACTTGTCGTTCCATTCGGCGAAAGGTGCCGGGAAGGCCCCAAGCTGGTAGCCGCCCGGGCCGATATCCCATGGCTCCGCGATCAGCTTGACGCGGGTCAGGACCGGATCTTGCCGGATCGCGTTGAAGAACGGTCCGTTGCGGTCGAACCCGTTGCGCGTGCGCCCCAGCGTCGTGCCCAGATCGAAGCGGAAGCCGTCCACATGCATGACCTCCACCCAGTAGCGCAGGCTGTCCATCACCATGCGCAGCACGAAGGGATTGTCGAAGTCGAGCGTGTTGCCGCAGCCCGCATCGTCCACGTAGTAGCGCGGATCGTCGGCCAGCCGGTAGTAACTGGCATTGTCGAGACCCCGGAACGCGATCGTCGGACCCATCTCGTTGCCCTCGGCGGTGTGGTTGTAGACCACATCGAGGATCACCTCGATGCCCGCCATGTGAAACCGTGCCACCATCTGCCGGAACTCGGCGATATCGGTGCCCTGCATGTAGCGCGGGTCCGGCGCAAAGAACCCGTAGGTCATGTAGCCCCAGTAATTCGTCAGCCCCCGGTCCACGAGGTATTTGTCCGTCAGGAAGGCATGGACGGGCAGCAACTCCACCGCCGTGACGCCCAGATTGTTCAGGTGGTCCAGGATCGGGTCCGAAGCCATCGCCAGATAGGTGCCGGGATTCGGGATGTCGCGCCGCCCGGCGGTCAGACCCTTCACATGGGCCTCGTAGATGACCGAGCTTTCCAGCCGGTGATCGGGGCGGTGCGGTTCGGACCAGTCGGGTGCTGCGGCGGTGACCACGCACCGCGGCACGAAGGGCGCACTGTCGGTCTTGTCGAAGCTCAGGTCGTGGTCCTTGTGCCCGGTCCGATACCCGAACAGCGCATCGTTCCATGTCACATTGCCGGTCAACCGCCGGGCATAGGGGTCGATCAGCAGCTTGTAGGGGTTGAAGCGGTGCCCCTCGGCGGGCGCGTAGGGGCCATGCATGCGCAGCCCGTAATGCTGGCCGGGCGCCAGGCCGGGAAAATAGCCATGCCAGACATGGCCCTCCTGCTCGGGCAGGGGAACGATCTGGGTTTCGGTTCCGTCCCCGTCGAACAGGCAGACCATGACGCGGGTGGCATGGCGGGAAAAGACGGCGAAATTCACGCCCTCGCCATCGTAACTCGCGCCCAGGGGGTAGGGGCGCCCGGCGCGTACGGGGGCAGGTTGGCCGCTCATGGCTGCGCCCGGATCAGCGATGCGTAAAGCGCCCGATACTGCGCGGCCGAGGTTTGCCATCCGACCGGCTGTTTCATCGCGTTGCGCTGCATCGTGGCCCAGGTCGCGGGCTCGGCGAACAGCGCGCAGAGGCGGGTGAAGCCATGGGCCAGCGCGTCGGTCGTCAGCGGGAAGACCTGCACGCCCGTGGCGACCCCGGCGTCAAGCGCGGCGGGCGAGGCATTGATGACGGTATCGGCCAGCCCGCCGGTCAGGGCCACAAGGGGCAGGGCGCCATAGCGCAGCCCGTAAAGCTGCGTCAGGCCGCAGGGCTCGAACCGCGACGGCACCAGCACCGCATCGCCCCCCGCCATCATCCGGTGTGACAGCGCCTCGTCATAACCGATCTTGACCGACAGCCCCGGATGACGCGACGCGGCCTCCAGCAGCGCCACCTCCAGCCGCGGGTCGCCGGTGCCAAGAACGGCCAGCTGTCCGCCATGGTCCAGCAGCGCGGGCAGGGCATCCAGCAACAGATCTATCCCCTTCTGTTCGGTCAGGCGCGAGACCAGGACGCAAAGCGGCCCCTCGGCCGGACCAAGACCGAAGGTCTCGCGCAGGGCGCGCTTGTTCGGCGCCTTGCCCTTGGCGGCCTTGTAGGGCGTGATCGCGGGGTCCGTGGCCGGATTCCAGACGCCCTCGTCGATACCGTTGACGATGCCGACCAGGTCGGCGCTGCGGTGCCGCAGGACGCCCTCCATCCCCATGCCGAAGTGCGGCGTCAGGATCTCCTCGGCATAGGTGCGCGAAACGGTGGTGATCTTCGCGGCCCCCATCAGGCCCGCCTTCAGGGCCGAGATCTGGCCCCAGAACTCGAAATGATCGGCATTGAAGCGCCCCGGGTAAAGCCCAAGCGACGCCAGGCGATCCGCCCCGGTATTGCCGTGGAACGCGATGTTGTGGATCGTGAAGACGAACGGCACGCGCGCGCCCGTCTCGGCCATGTATTCCGGCGTCAGCCCCGCCTGCCAGTCATGGCCATGGACGATATCGGGCCGCCAGCCCTCCACACCCTCCGCAGCGATGCGGGCGGCCACATGGCACAGGGCCGCGAAGCGTTCGGGGTTGTCGGGCCAGTCCCGCCCCTGTGCATCGGTATAGATCCCGCCATCCCGGTCATAGAGATGCGGCGCCTCCACGACGAGCATGTCCAGCCCGTCCACGTCGCAGGCCAGCAACGTTGCAGGCCCCCCGAACAGGTCGCTATGGCGTCCGACCGTCCGGGCCGCTCCCAGCTTGCCCCGGATCGCGCGGTAGCCCGGCAGCAGCACCCGAACGGATGCGCCATGAACCGCCAGCGCGCCGGGCAGGGCACCGGCGACATCGGCCAGCCCCCCCGTCTTGACCAGGGGCGCACATTCCGAAACGACAAACAGAACCTGCGTCATGCAGCGGCGGCCCGCTTGTTCAGCATGTCCTGCGTGATCAGGGTCACGCCGCGCTCGGTCACGCGGAACCACTTTGCGTCCTCCGCCGGATCCTCGCCCACCACAAGGCCCTCGGGGATGATCACGCCGCCGTCGATCACCACCTGCCGCAGCCGGGCGGACCGGTGCACCACCACGTTCGGCAAGACGATCGCATGGTCCAGCACCGCGTAGGAATTCGTGTGCACATTGGTGAACAGGCAAGAATTGCGCACCTCCGTCCCCGAGATGATGCAGCCGCCCGATACCATGGACGAAATCGCCACGCCGCGCCGGTCCCGCTCGTCATGGATGAATTTCGCCGGCGGCACCGCCTGGTTGTAGGTCCAGATCGGCCAGTCCCGGTCCCAGAGGTCCAGTTCGGGCGTGAAATTCGTCAGGTCGATATGGGCCTGCCAGAAGGCATCCACCGTGCCGACATCCTTCCAGTAGGCGGGCGCGCCCTCCACCCGCACGCAGCTTTCGTCGAAGCGGTGCGCCATGGCCTTGCCGTGCCTGACGATCTCGGGGATCAGGTCATTGCCGAAGTCGTTCGAGGACTTGGGATCCTCGGCATCCTTCAACAGCAGGTCGCGCAGGAATTTCCAGTCGAAGACATAGATGCCCATGGACGCCAGCGCCTTGGTCGGATCGCCGGGCATGCCGGGGGGATCGGCGGGTTTTTCGAGGAAACTGGTGATGCGCCCTTCCGCGTCGGTATCCATGACGCCGAAGGCCGTCGCCTCCATTCGCGGCACGGTCAGGCAACCAACGGTGACATCCGCACCCGATTCCACGTGCTGGCGCAGCATGATCTCGTAATCCATCTTGTAGATGTGATCGCCCGCCAGGATGATGACGTAATCGACGCCATAGCTGTCCACGATGTCGATATTCTGCGTCACCGCGTCCGCCGTGCCCTTGTACCAGCTTTCGGTGCCGCCGCGCTGCGAGGCGGGCAGCACGTCCAGGAATTCGCCCCGTTCCGCGCCCAGAAAGTTCCACCCGCGCTGCACATGGCGGATCAGGGAATGGGCCTTGTATTGCGTCGCGATCGCCATCTTGCGGATGCCGGAATTCAGCGCGTTCGACAGGGCGAAATCAATGATCCGGCCCTTGCCGCCGAACGGCACCGCAGGCTTCACGCGGCGGTCCGTCAGCTCCTTCAACCGGCTCCCGCGCCCCCCCGCGAGCACGAATACCATGGATCGTTTGGTGAGGCGCTTCGTCGGCATTGCCATATCTCCATCCCCTTGTTGTTCAGGTCACTTCTCGCCGTGTCGCAAGATCACGACCGACAGCGGCGGCAGGTTCAGGGCTACCGAATGGTCCTGCCCGTCCGCCGCCACCGGCTTGGCTGCCACGCCGCCCAGATTGCCCCGGTTGTGGCCGCCGTAGATCCCGGCATCGGTGTTGAGAACTTCCTCCCAGAAGCCCGGTCGCGGAACGCCGACGCGAAAGCCCGTCCGTTCCACCGGCGTGAAATTGCACATCACCACCACGGGGGCATCGCCTGCCGCTCCGTAGCGCACGAACCCCAGCGTGGATTGCGCCGGATCGTTGTTGAGCCATGCGAAACCTTCTGCCCTGCAATCGTTCACATGCAGCGCGGGCGTCGCGCGGTAAAGCATGTTGAGGTCGCGCACGAGGCGCTGGATCCCCTTGTTGAGGGGCTGTTCCGCCGCGCCCCAGTTCAGCTCCGCATTGTGGTTCCATTCCTCGGGCTGCGCGAATTCGCATCCCATGAACAGCAGCTTCTTGCCGGGATGGCTCCACATGAAGCCGTAATAGGCCCGCAGATTGGCGAATTTCTCCCACGTGTCGCCGGGCATCTTCCGGATCATGGAGCCTTTGCCATGAACCACTTCGTCGTGGCTGATCGGCAGGATGAAGTTCTCGGTGAAGGCCCAGTCGATCGGGAACGTCATCAGGTGATGGTCGTGCTGGCGATAGATCGGGTCCTTTTCCATGTAGCGCAGCGTGTCGTTCATCCAGCCCATGTTCCACTTGTAGCCGAACCCGAGGCCGCCGGTATGGACAGGCTGCGACACGCCGGGAAACGACGTGCTTTCCTCGGCCACGGTCATGATGGAGGTATCGGCACCGTAGACGGCGATGTTCATCTCCTGCAGGAAGGCGATGGCCTCGTAATTCTCCCGCCCGCCATCCTTGTTGGGCACCCATTGCCCGTCATCGCGAGAATAATCGCGGTAGAGCATGGACGCCACCGCATCCACCCGCAGCCCGTCGAGGTGGTATTCCTCCATCCAGTAAAGCGCATTGGCGACAAGGTAGTTCTTCACCTCCACGCGCCCGTAATTGTAGATCAGGGTGTTCCAGTCCTGGTGAAACCCCTCGCGCGGGTCCTCGTGCTCGTACAGGGCGGTGCCGTCGAAGCGGGCAAGCCCGTGATCGTCGGTCGGGAAGTGCCCCGGCACCCAGTCGAGCAGGACACCGATCCCGGCGGCATGGGCAGCCTCCACGAGGTCGCGGAATTCGTGCGGCGGGCCGAAGCGGATGGTCGGCGCGTACAGGCCCACGGGCTGGTAGCCCCACGACCCGTCGAAGGGAAATTCCGACACCGGCATCAACTCGATATGCGTGAAGCCCATATGCTGCACATATCCGACAAGATCGCGCGCCAACTCCTTGTAACTCAACGACCGTCCACCGTCGTCATACCGCCGGCGCCAGGACCCCAGGTGCACCTCGTAGATCGAGATCGGACTGCTGCGGTCGCTGCGCGTCGCGCGATCCTGCATCCATGCGCCATCTTTCCAGCCATAGCCTCCGATGTCGCGCACGACCGAGGCCTTTTCGGGCGGATGCTGGGAGCCGAAGCCCACCGGATCGGCCTTCAGCACGGTGCCGCCGCTGGCGGTGGAAACCTCGTATTTGTAAAGCGCGCCCTCGCCAACCAAGGGCAGGAACACCTCCCACACGCCGGTCTGGCCGGCGGGGCGCATCGGGTGGCGGCGACCGTCCCAGCGATTGAAGTCGCCCACCACGCTGACCCGGCGCGCATTCGGCGCCCAGACCGCGAAATGGGTGCCCGCAACACCCTGGTGCGCGGTCACATGGGCACCCAGCACGCGCCACAACTGCTTGTGGGTGCCTTCCCCGACAAGATACCGGTCGAAATCGCTCAGCAGGGGCGCAAAGGCGAAAGGGTCGGGGGTGGTGTGGCGGCTGCCATCTCCGTAGCATGTCGTCAGGGTGTAGGACCCACCGGGAACGGGAGCGGAAAAGACTGCACCATCAATCCGTTGCAGGGCGAAATTCATGTCGCCCACCGTGGCCGTCACCGCCACCGCATCCGGCTGGAAGGTCGTGATCCAGCGATGTGCCCCATGCCCATGCGGGCCCAGGACATCGAAGGGCGCGGGATGGGTGCCCGAATTCAGCGCCGCAACTGCGTCAGGAGACAGGAACTCCGGTACACTCCGCGCCGGTTCGGTGTCGCTGTCAGTCTTGGCCATGGGGGCTCCGCGCGCATCGGGCCGAGTGATACCGGTCCGCCACAAGGGAAACACGGCCCCGCGCCAAAGGTCAATCAATCCCGCATCCGGGGCGGGTGGGTGGGGCATCCCGTTCGGGATCGTGTGAAGCCGGACAGATGCCGGGGACCAACGCTCGGATCGCGGGCGTGCATGGTATGGGCCGCACCGGTGAAGCCCTGCGGCGAAGCCGCGTCACACTGGGCTTGCAGCTTGCATTGCGCGCCCCGTTCCGCTTCGGTGTCCGCTCATGCGACGATGATCCGAAGGGGCTTGCATGCAGATCCGCATCGCCGATATCCGGGCCCGATCCGAAGCCGCCTTGCTGGCCCATGGGGCGGGGCCGTTCCAGGCGGCGGAGGTGGCGCGCGCCGTGGCCCGCGCCGAGGCGACGGGCAATGTCATCTGCGGCCTCTACTACGTGGACTCCTACTGTGTGCAACTGGCCTCGGGTCGCGTGAACGGCACGGTCGAGCCCGTGGTGTCACTGGGCCGTCCGGGCGCGGTCAGGGTGGACGCAAGGTTCGGCTTCGCGCAGCCCGCCTTCACGCGCGCCCTCCCGAAAGCCATTGACGCTGCACGGGAAAACGGAATCGCAACCCTGTGCGTCGCCCATGCCCATACCTGCACCTCGCTTGGCTATTTCACCGAGCAGATCGCCGCCCATGGGCTGATCGGGATTGGCTTCACCAACGCATCGGCCATCGTGGCGGCCCCGGGCGGACGCGCGCCGGTCCTCGGCACGAACCCCGTCGCGATCACCATCCCCGGAGCCGACAAGCCCCTGATGCATGCGGATTTCTCGACATCGTCCGTGGCGCTCGGCAAGATCACGATGGCCAAGGCCGCCGGAGAGCGGATCCCGCCGGGATGGGCCGTGGACAGCGCCGGTCAGCCCACGACGGACCCGGACGCGGCCCTGAAAGGCGCCTTGCTGAGCGCTGCAGGGCCGAAGGGTTGGGCCTTCGGTCTGCTGGTCGAGATCATGGCAGCTGGATTAACGTCATCCGCCAACTCATTGGATGTAAAGGGTTTGAAACTGCCAGACGGTCCACCGCACAACCTTGGGCAGACCTATATCCTGATCGATCCGGTGGCCCATGCGGGACTCGATACCATGGCCGCGCGTCTGCATCGGGTCGCGGATGCAGTGGCCGGGGATGGCGGCACGGGGCGCATTCCGGGGGCAGAGCGGACAGGTCTGGACCCGGTCGAGGTGCCCGATGCCCTGTGGGCGCGGGTCATGGACCTGGCGCAGGCATAGCGCCCTCGCCAAGTCCCAATCCATACGCGGACCGCGTTACTCCGCCGCCGTCCGCTTCGGCAGCACCCAGTCCGGGCGCACGAAGTGGCAGGTATAGCCGTTCGGGATCCGTTCGAGGTAATCCTGATGCTCGGGTTCGGCCTCCCAGAACGCGCCGGCGGGGGCAAGTTCGGTCACCACCTTGCCGGGCCAGAGGCCGGACGCATCGACATCGGCGATGGTCTCTTCCGCGATCGCCTTTTGTGCCGCGTCCACATGGTAGATGCCCGAACGGTAGCTCATCCCCCGATCGTTGCCCTGCCGGTTCGGCGTGGTGGGATCGTGGATCTGGAAGAAGAACTCCAGCAACTGGCGATAGGAGATGCGCGCGGGGTCGAAGATGATCTCGATCCCTTCGGCATGGGTGCCGTGGTTGCGGTAGGTCGCGTTCGCCACGTCGCCGCCGGTATAGCCGACGCGGGTTTCAAGAACGCCGGGCATCCGGCGGATCAGGTCCTGCATACCCCAGAAACAGCCCCCTGCCAGAACGGCGCGTTCGGTCGTGCTCATGCCACATCCTCCACTTGGGCCAGGTAGTCGCCATAACCTTGCGCTTCCATGTCGTCGCGGTGGACGAAGCGCAGGGAGGCCGAGTTGATGCAATAGCGCAGGCCACCCCGGTCGCGGGGGCCGTCCGGGAACACGTGGCCCAGATGGCTGTCCCCATGGGTGGAGCGCACTTCCGTCCGGACCATGCCCAGCGAGGCGTCGCGCAACTCGGTCACATGGGCAGGTTCGATCGGTTTGGTGAACGACGGCCAGCCGCAGCCCGAGTCGAATTTGTCGGACGACGCGAACAGCGGCTCGCCCGAAACGATATCGACATAGATCCCCGGCTCGGTGTTGGCGAGAAGCGCGCCGGTGCCCGGGCGTTCCGTCCCCGATTGCTGGGTGACGCGGAATTCCTCGGGCGACAGGGCGGCAAGCGCCTCGGGTGTTTTGGCGTATCTTGTCATGCGCGGTCCCTTCTGCAATGTGCCGTAGGATATGGGCGTGCGGCGGCGATTGTCCAACCGGGTCTCTTGTCACGGAAAAGCGCGCCGACCGAATGGATCGACGCGCGTCACCGGAACCGGATGGGCATTGGCCGCGTTCTACCCGTATCAGCCACCCCAGGAGCGAACGGGACCGCAATCCATATGCACGAAGTTCGACCGGGAATAGCGACCGACACCGCCCGCGTTGCACGACATCGCGGCGCTGAAGATCTGTCCCACGCTGCGCGATTGCATCTGCAGGTCCGCCGCCTGGCCCCGCATGTGCAACGAGTTCCGCGCCACGCCAGACGACCGGGCACGCAGCATGGCGTTGGTTTCCGGCGACCGGTATCCGGACAGAAGCGTGTAGGGTTCGGGCGTGTCCATCAGGTTGTGGGCCGCCGCCATGATGTCGATCGTGTTGATGGCGATGTCGATCACGCCATCGGTGCGCCAGTCGCGCATGAAATAATTTATTTCGTCGAGTGCGGGCGCGATGTAGTCGCCTTCGATCCAGTAGATCATGTTCAGGCTTTCGCCCGCCCGACCGTTATACATGTTGAGGCGGCGGATATCGCCTGCGCCGCGCAGAAGGCCGGTGGCATTTGCCATGACGGGTGCTGCCGCAACCGTCGTGGCCGCGAACGCGCGCATGATGGCGCGACGCGAAATAATCGATGTCGTCATGGGTAAAGTGCCCCTTTGCTTGCCCGTTCGATTCGGCGAAAAGATCGCATGTCCGTGCGATCCTCACCAAAACGTGTATGTCCCCAGGGTCAGTGCGGCTTGAATGACACAATCGAAACTTTTCTGGAAGACCTCATGCGTCTGCTTCTTCTCTGGCCCCCCGAATTTAGGCGATTTTCTGCCGGTTTGGCGGATTTTCGCCACTTGGACGACTGCGGACGGACGATCACGCGACATCGTTCCGGTGGACGCGAGGTCGGGAAATCCTCCGTTGCATGTGGGAAACTACTGCGTAAAAATTGCGATTTCGTGAATGGACTCGTGGCCCCTCGCGCGCAAGGTGTGGGTGTGGCGGCTGCTCACCGAACTACTTTTGATGCGGGGATGGTATAACATGTTCAAACTGGCGAAATTGTCGCTTTTGTCGTTGGCTCTGGCCGGGACGCCGATGCTGGCCATGCTGGTGGTGCCCGTGCAGGCCGAGGCGCAAGCGTTCTCGGCGTTGCGGCAGGCGATCGCCGAGGCGGCCTCGACGGACGAACACCTGGCCGCCTTTTACCGCGACCGGGATTTCCAGCCGATCTGGACCACGGCCGAGGCTGCCGACCGCCGCAACGCCTTGTTCGCGGCTCTGTCCGAGGCGCGCAATCACGGCCTGCCGACGCAGCGCTACGATGCCGATGCCCTGCGCGCGGCGTTCGAGGGCGCCACGAACCCCTACATGATGGGGCAGGCGGATGTGCAGGCCTCGCTGCTGTTCCTGCAATATGCCCAGGACGTGCATTCGGGCTTTCTCGATCCGGGCGACATCGTCGGCGATATCGTCCAGACCCTTCCGCGCCTCGACCCGGTCGAGCTGTTCACGGATTTCGTCGCGGCCAACCCGTACGAGTTCATGAACCGCCTGCCGCCGCAGCATCCCGAATATACCCGCCTGATGCGCGCCAAGCTGCGCTTGGAGGACCTGATCGACCGGGGCGGCTACGGCCCGCAGGTTCAGGCCGGATCGCTGGCGCCCGGTGCGACCGGCGACACGGTGGTGCAGTTGCGCAACCGCCTGATGGCGATGGGCTACCTGGAGCGTTCGGCGACCGCCACCTATGACGCGCGCCTGCAACAGGCCGTGGTGGAGTTCCAGATTGACAACGGCATCACCCCCGATGGCGTCGCCGGCGATGCGACCATCCAGGCGCTCAACCGCTCCGCCAGCGAGCATCTGTCCGAGGTCATCCTCGCCATGGAGCGTCAGCGCTGGCTCAACGTGGATCGCGGCGACCGCCACGTGTTCGTGAACCTGCCCGATTTCCACGCCACTGTCGTGGATGACGGCGAGGTGACGTTCCGCACCCGCTCGGTCATCGGCTCCACCGCCTCGGACCGGCGCACGCCCGAATTCTCCGACGTGATGGAGCATATGGTCATCAACCCGTCGTGGTATGTGCCGCGCTCCATCGCGCGGGGCTACATTCCGTCGATTCTCGCGGGGGGCGCCAACCACCTCGAACTGATGTCCAACGGCCGCCCCGTCAGCCGCTCGAACATCAACTGGGAGGCGATCTCGGCCGGGAACTTCCCCTATGACCTGCGCCAGCCGCCGGGCCCGCGAAACGCGCTGGGGCTGGTGAAGTTCATGTTCCCCAACCGCTGGAACATCTACCTGCACGACAGTCCCGACCAGTACCTGATGACGCACGAGGTCCGCGCCTATTCCGCCGGCTGCATCCGTCTGGATGATCCGTTCGATCTGGCCTATCACCTGTTGGCCGCGCAGGAGGATGATCCCGTCACCTTCTTCCACACGATCCTGGATTCCGGGCGCGAAACGCAGGTGAACCTCGATACGCCGATCCCGGTGCATCTGGTGTATTGGACGGCATGGGTCGATACCGAGAACCGCCTGAACTTTCGCAACGACATCTACGGCCGCAACGCGGAGCTTCGCCGCGCGATCCAGAACCTTGGGGTGGAGATCAGGGGCGTGAACAGCTAATCCTTGCCCCGTGCAGTTGGCGCGGGGGGGGGAATGGCTGAATTCAGCATCAGACAGATCGCCGCGGCGCTTGGGGCAGAGGCTCTGGGCGCCGCCGATATTGTCGTCAGCGGCGTGGCCGAGCCCTCGCAGGCCGGGCCGTCCGACCTCGCGCTGGCCATGCGGGCCGATTATGCCGACGGATTGAAACAGGGCCGCGCGCGGGCGGCGGTGATCGGGGCGGGCATGGATTGGCGCGCCTTGGGCCTGGAGGCCGCCATCATCGCTCCGCGGCCGCGCTATGCCATGGCGGGCGTGACGGCGGCGATGGATGCGGGGCCCGATATCGCGCCGGGCATCCATTCCTCTGCCGTGATCGACCCGACTGCTTTGGTCGGGATCGGCGCCGCCATCGGCCCCTTCGTGGTGATCGGCGCGGGCGTCCGGATCGGCGCGCGGGCGCGGATCGCCTCCCATGTCTCCATCGGCACGGGGGCGGTCGTCGGCGACGATGCGCTGCTCCATGAAGGCGTGCGCATCTGCCACCATGTGCGTCTCGGGCACCGCTTCATCGCGCAACCCGGCGCGGTTCTGGGCGGCGACGGTTTCAGTTTCGTCACACCGCAGAAATCTCAGGTGGAACTGGCCCGCGAAAGCCTCGGCTCCGCGACGGATCGGGCCGAAGCGCAATCCTGGACCCGCATCCATTCCCTTGGCGGATTGGTCATCGGCGACGATGTGGAGGTCGGCGCGAACAGCGCCATCGACCGGGGCACGATCGCGGCTTCCACCATTGGGGACGGCACCAAGATCGATAACCTCGTGCATATCGGCCATAATTGCCGCATCGGTCGCGATTGCCTGATCTGTGGCCAGACCGGGTTCGCCGGATCGGTGCAGATGGGCGACCGGGTGGTTCTGGGCGGAAAATGCGGCGTCAGCGACAACATCACCATCGGCAATGACGTGGTGGCGGCGGGGTCGTCGAAACTGTTCACCAACGTGCCGGCAGGGCGCATGGTGATGGGCCATCCGGCCGTGAAGATGGACACCCATGTCGAGATGTACAAGGCGCTGCGCCGCCTGCCGCGTCTGGCGCGCGTGATCGCCCAGATGCAGAAAGCCGTTTCAAAGACCGGCGAGACGTCCTAGAGCACCAACAGTCGAACAGGGGCCCCGACATGACCATTCACGACAGGATCATTGCCATCATCGCCGAGCAAGCCGTGCTGGAGCCCGAGGATGTGACGCCCGACGCGACCCTTGCCGATCTGGGGATCGACAGCCTCGGCCTCGTGGAATCGATCTTCGCCATCGAAGAGGCATTCGACATCCAGGTTCCGTTCAACGCCAATGAACCGGAGGCGTCGGACTTCGATATCTCCTCGGTCGCGGCGATCATCCGCGCAGTGGAGGGCCTCGTGGCCGAACAGAAGGGGTGAGCCGCGCCATGCGTCGCGTCATGATCACCGGGCAGGGCACAATCAACGCACTGGGGCAGGATGTGTCCTCAACGCTCGAAGCGATGCGCGAGGGGCGGTGCGGCATCGCGGAGCTGGACTTGCGCGACGTGGATCGCCTGAGCATCCGCATCGGCGGGCAGGTGAAGGGCTACGCCGCCGAGGCGCTGTTCAACCGGCAGGAGATCGCGCTTTATGACCGGTTCACGCAATTCACCCTGATCGCGGCCCGGCAGGCCCTGGCGGGCATGTCGTTTGCCGGGGAGGAAGCCGCGCGCGCCGGTGTCGTGCTTGGCACCGCGGGCGGCGGCGTGAACACCTGGGACGAAAATTACCGCTCCGTCTACGAGGAGGGGAAGAACCGCGTGCATCCCTTCGTGGTGCCTAAGTTGATGAACAATGCCGCCGCCTCCCATGTCAGCATGGAATGGAACCTCAAGGGGCCGAGTTTTTCGGTGGCAACGGCCTGCGCGTCCTCGAATCACGCGATGGGCCTCGCGTTCCAGTTGATCCGGGGCGGCGCGGCGGACGTGATGGTGACCGGCGGGTCCGAGGCGATGCTGTCGTTCGGCGGCATAAAGGCCTGGGAAGGCCTGCGCGTCATGTCGAAGGATGCCTGCCGCCCGTTCAGCGCCAACCGCAACGGCATGGTGCAGGGCGAGGGGGCGGCGGTCTTCGTGTTCGAGGATTACGATCATGCCCGCGCGCGGGGCGCAGATATCCTGGCCGAGGTCGTGGGGTTCTCGATGACATCGGATGCGGCGGATATCGTGATGCCGTCGCAGCAAGGGGCGGCCCGCGCGATCAGCGGTGCGCTGAAGGATGCCCGGCTGAATCCGTCGGATGTGGGTTATATCAACGCGCATGGCACCGGCACGGCGGCCAACGACAAGGTGGAATGCGCCGCTGTCGCCCATGTGTTCGGCCACCATGCGAACGACCTGATGATCTCCTCCACCAAGTCGATGCATGGCCACCTGATCGGGGGCACCGGCGCGGTGGAGTTGCTGGCCTGCATGATGGCGCTGCGCGACGGGATCATCGCGCCCACGATCGGCTACGAGGAGCCGGACCCGGAATGCGCGCTGGACGTGGTGCCAAACGTGGCGCGGGAGGCGAACGTGACGGCGGTGCTGTCGAATGCCTTCGCCTTCGGCGGGCTGAACGCGGTGCTGGCGCTGCGCGCGGCTCCCTGAACGGGCGCGTCGCAGGGGCCGCCTTGGGGGGCCGGAATGAAGAAGGCCCGCACGGATGGCGGGCCTTATGGTCCCAAACGGGACCGGATCACTCCGAAACGGGACTAACGGTTTCGCCCTCTTCCGGGGCAGACGTTTCCTGTTCGGCGATGAAGGTGCGGATGGTTTCCATCCGCGCGGTGACGTCGTCGAAGGCAGCCGTGAAGCCCCGCAGGGAGGCCAGCAACCGCACTGGCGCACCGCCCATCTGGCCTTGATCGTCGCGGATCAGGGCGAACAGAACGACCTGCGCATCGACCCCGCTTTCGAACATGGCGATATCGTCTGCGGTCAGCGTCAACTGAACGAAACAGCCGATCGGACGGCAGAAAGCATATGGCACCTGCGCGGGCTGGTTCTCATCGACCTGCAACTGGATGCCCGGGCTCAACAACGTATCGAGCGGCGTCAGGATCGTGGCCGAGGCGATGACGCCCTCGACCTCTTCCAGCGCACCCGCGATGCGGAACTCCGCCACGGGATTGCCATTCTCCTCCTCCAGCAACTGGAACATCTCGCATCGATCCGGGATCTCGTCGGCGGTGGAGCGGATGCACCGCACCTGCCAGTCGCGGAAGATCTCGGCGACATAGGCATCTCCGGGCTCGACCTCGGAGCGGTCGGGCATCACAAGCGGATCGCTCTGGGCAAGCGCGACCGAGGGCAGCGCCAAGGAAGTGATCAGGCCGAGGGTGGCGAGAAGTCTGAAATGGGTCATTTCGAATGGTGGTCCTTTCATGCGTCGGTCGCAGGCCGGATTTGGTTCGGAGGAACAAACATCCCGTGTCCGGTCTGTGGGCTGGCTACCATGCAAGGGGGCGCGATGTCAGGGCAAAAATTGCGTGTTGCCGTCGATCTGCCGATGGCCGGATGGCCCCGTGGGATCGGTCCGTCGGCGCGATCTTGAATGTCGGAAAAGCGAAAGGGTCCGCAGTACGGACCCTTTTCTGTAGTCTCTCCCTGTCGGACTGGCCGACTGATGACGCGAAGCCTAGGCGAAGGGGATAAGTCCGTCAACAGCCTTTCGCGGCTTTCACTCCTCGGCCACAATTCCCTGTAATTCCTGACCATTTGGCCAAAAAAAAGACCGCGCCCAAGTGGGGCACGGCCAGTCGACAGGGAGGAAGTCAACACCGGCCGGATGGCGCGGTGCCAAGCTCAGACTGGCGCAGAAAGGTTAAAAATGTATTGGTGCGCCGGAGAATTGTCGCGAACACGGATGGGACGATGTCGGATCAGGTCGAAAACGGAATATTTGTCGGCGGCGGTGGCCCGCATTACAGCGCGCCGCAGGTGCTGCGGCCCGACTACGCGAACCGCCACGGTCTGATCGCAGGCGCCACCGGCACCGGGAAGACGGTAACGCTTCAGATCCTGGCCGAGTCCTTCTCTGCCATGGGCGTTCCGGTGGTTCTGTCGGATGTGAAGGGCGATCTTGCCGGTCTCTCACAACAAGGCAGCGAGAGCTTCAAGCTTCACGGGGCCTTCACCGAACGCGCCGAAAAGATCGGCTTCACCGAATTCGCCTATCGCGCCTTTCCGGTGACGTTCTGGGATCTCTTCGGTGAACAGGGCCACCCGGTCCGCACCACGGTGGCCGAGATGGGGCCGCTTCTGCTGTCGCGCCTGCTGGAACTCAGCGAGGCACAGGAAGGTGTGCTCAACATCGCCTTTCGCGTCGCCGATGAAGAAGGGTGGGCGCTGCTCGACCTCAAGGATCTTCAGGCGCTGCTGGTCTGGGTCGGCGAAAATCGCGCGACCTTGAGCCTGCGCTACGGCAACGTCTCGACCGCTTCCGTCGGCGCGATCCAACGGCGGCTTCTGGTGCTGGAGGGGCAGGGCGCCGCGTCCTTCTTCGGCGAGCCAGCCCTCGCGCTGGAGGATCTGTTTCTGACCGACGCGGCAGGGGCCGGTCATATCAACATCATCGCCGCCGACAAACTGATGCAGTCGCCCCGTCTCTACGCCACCTTCTTGCTGTGGCTGCTTTCGGAACTGTTCGAGACGCTTCCCGAAGTCGGCGATCCCGACAAGCCGAAGATGGTGTTTTTCTTCGACGAAGCGCATCTGCTGTTCGATGATGCCCCCAAGGCGCTGGTCGACAAGGTCGAACAGGTCGCGCGGCTGATCCGGTCCAAAGGCATCGGCGTCTACTTCGTGACACAAAACCCCGCCGACGTGCCCGAGGACATCCTCGGACAACTGGGCAACCGTATCCAGCATGCGCTTCGGGCCTTCACCGCCAAGGACCAGAAGGCCCTGCGGCAGGCAGCGCAGAATTACAGGGAAAACCCCGACCTCGACATCGAGGACGCCATCCGCGAGGTCGGCGTGGGCGAAGCGGTCACGTCCTTGCTGGAACGCAAGGGCATCCCCGGGATAACGCAACGCACGCTTGTCCGCCCGCCAAGCTCGCAACTGGGCCCGATCCCGGTTGCCACCCGCGCCGCCCTGATCGGAATGTCCCCTCTGCACGGCAAATACGAGACGCCGCAAGATCGCGACAGCGCCTATGAAATTCTCGCCCGACGTGCGGCGGAGGCCGCGAGGGAGGCCGAGGCCGCCGACGCGAAAGAAGTCGAGGTCAAAACCGACGAACGCGAATTCCGCGCGGGCCGCCGCTACACCGGAGGTGGCATCAACCGCTCGACCCCGTCCACCGGTTCCCGATCGCGCTCGTCGCGCACGGACGGCGTCGGCACCGCGTTCGCCAAAAGCTTCGCGCGGCAGATGGGCACCCAAACCGGGCGCGCGGTGGTCCGTGGCATACTCGGCGGACTCTTTCGGGGCCGCTGATCGCTCAACACCCCGTGATCGGGCACCGGACGCGCCGAGGCTCAACACGGGCGGTCGAGGCGATGCACCTGGTGCAGCACGGGTGAGGTGACCGTACCGCTCGCATTGCCCCATTCCCGGCTGACATTCGCGCGAGTTGCAGGCCAAGACGTCGCATAACGCATCATCGTCTCTGGCAACCGCCCCGGCTCCGCTCTACACTTGTGCCATGATCATCGAACTCGGCCATTTCGCCCTTGTCCTCGCCTTCGCGGTTGCCATCTTCCAGATGGTCGTTCCCATGGTGGGCGCAGAGCGGGGCAGTGCAGCCTGGATGGCCACCGCGGATCCGGCTGCGACAGCGCAATTCGTGCTGACCGCGTTCAGCTTCGCCGCGCTGACTTATGCTTTCGTCACCTCCGATTTCTCGCTCAGTCTTGTCGTGGCCAATTCCCATACGGACAAGCCACTGCTCTACAAGATCACCGGGGTCTGGGGGAATCACGAGGGCTCGCTGCTGCTGTGGGTCCTGATCCTCACGCTTTTCGGAGCTTGCGTCGCGTGGTTCGGCCAAGGCCTGCCGCCGACGCTGCGCGCGCGCGTGCTGGCGGTCCAATCGTCTGTCGCGGTGGCGTTCTTTGCCTTCATCCTGTTCACGTCCAACCCGTTCCTGCGCCTGGCCAGCCCACCCTTCAACGGGCAGGACTTGAACCCGTTGTTGCAGGATCCGGGCCTCGCGTTTCACCCGCCATTCCTTTACCTTGGCTATGTCGGCCTTTCGATGTCGTTCTCCTTCGCCGTTGCAGCCCTGATCGAGGGGCGCGTGGATGCCGCATGGGGCCGCTGGGTGCGCCCCTGGACGCTGGCGGCCTGGATCTTCCTGACGATCGGAATCGGACTCGGCTCGTGGTGGGCCTATTACGAACTGGGCTGGGGCGGGTTCTGGTTCTGGGACCCGGTGGAAAACGCCTCCTTCATGCCATGGTTGATTTCCGCGGCGTTGCTGCATTCGGCCATCGTCGTGGAGAAACGCGAAAGCCTGAAATCCTGGACCATCCTGCTTGCGATCCTCGCCTTCGGGTTCTCGTTGATCGGCACCTTTATCGTGCGATCCGGCGTGTTGACCTCGGTCCATGCCTTCGCGAACGACCCGGAGCGGGGGGTGTTCATCCTGATGATCCTGGGCGTCTTCATGGGGGGGGCGCTGCTTCTTTTCGCGCTGCGCGCAGGTGCGATGGAGGCGAAGGGCGTATTTTCTACCGTCAGCCGGGAATCGGGCCTTGTGCTGAACAACCTGCTGCTTGCGGTGGCGTGTTTCGTGGTCTTCATCGGCACCATCTGGCCCCTGATCGCGGAGCTGTTCTTCGACCGCACCCTGTCCGTCGGTCCGCCCTTCTTCGACGCGGCGTTCACGCCCTTCGTATTCGGCCTCGCAGTGGCATTGCCGATTGCCGCCATGATGCCGTGGAAACGCGCCACGCTGGCCAAGCCCCTGCGCGCGCTGATACCGGCGGCGGTTCTGGGCCTGGCGGTCGGGTTGCTGACCTGGGCCGTGTTCACCGGGCGCACGGCCATCGCCCCCCTGGGCGTTGGGCTTGCGGTCTGGATCGTCATCGGCGCGCTGACCGATTTGTGGACGCGCACCGGGCGCGGCGATCTGGCCGGGCGCCTCGGCCGGCTGACACGCCTGCCGCGGGCAGACTGGGGCAAGGCGGTGGCCCATGCGGGCGTCGGCTTCACGATCTTCGGGGTCGTGACTTTGACCGGTTACCAGATCGAGGACATCCGTGTGGCGCGCGAGGGAGAGGCCTATATCGTCGGCGCCTACGAGATCGAGCTGATCGGCGTGGATGAGAACCTTCGCGGCCCGAACTACTTCGCCAGCATGGCCGCTGTCGCCGTGCGTAATGCAGACACAGGCACCTTGATCGACACACTACACCCCGAGCGTCGGATCTACCCGGTGGCGGGGATGCCCACGACCGAGGCGGGCATCAATGGCGGGATCACGCGCGACGTCTATGTCACCCTCGGAGACCCGCAGGACGGCGGCGGTTGGGCGCTGCGGGTCTGGATCAAGCCGTTCGCAAACTGGGTTTGGGGCGGCGCGATCATCATGGCGCTGGGGGGCTGCCTGAGCCTCAGCGATCGGCGCTACCGGATCGCGGCGGGCGCCAGCAGGCGTCGGCGAGAGCCGTCAGGGGTGCCGGCGGAATGAGGTGGCTCGTCGTGTTCCTGGTCGCGGGGTTTCTTGCTGCGACCCCGGCACTTGCGGTGCAGCCCGACGAGGTTCTTGCCGATCCGGTTCTGGAGGAGCGCGCGCGCGAGATCTCCTCGGGGCTGCGCTGCCTTGTCTGCCGCAACGAAAGCATCGACGAGTCCCATGCCGAACTGGCCCGCGACCTGCGCTTGCTGGTGCGGGAGCGTTTGATTGCGGGCGACACCAATGCCGAAGCCATCGACTATATCGTCGCACGCTATGGCGAATTTGTCCTGCTGCGGCCCACTTTCGATGGCTCCAGCATCGTCCTGTGGCTGGCCGGGCCATTGTTGCTGCTGTTGGGGTTGGGTCTGTCGGTGGGGTATGTCCGAGGCCGCGCCCGGGCGGCGGCACCTGCCGAGGCAGGATTGAGCGCCCAGGAACAGTCGCGTCTTGAAGCCATCCTCGGTGAGGACCACCACCACCGCTGACCAGGCCGCGTTCAGCCCCGCGTGTGGGCGCGGTCTGACGTAGCGTTTGTGCTTTTCTGAACCGAACGGGTCGCCTACGCTCCGCGCAACTTGACGGAGGGCCCCATGCAATACGAAACCATTACCCGCGAGGACCGCGACGGTATCGCCATTGTCACGCTGAACCGTGCGGAGGTGATGAACGCTCTCAACACGCAGATGCGGGCCGAGATCACCCATGCGATCAGCGCCGCAGGACGCGAGGCGCGGGTTGTGGTTCTGACCGGGACGGGCCGCGCGTTCTGTTCGGGACAGGACCTGGGCGACCGGGCCAATACCGCGAACCTCAACCTGGAACGGACCTTGCGGGACGAATACATCCCGATGCTGATGGCGATCGTGGATTGCCCGGTGCCGGTGATCGCGGCGGTCAACGGGACGGCGGCGGGTGCGGGGGCGAACCTGGCGCTGGTCTGCGACGTGGTGATCGCGGCGGAATCGGCGTCGTTCATCCAGGCCTTCTCGCGCATCGGGCTGATTCCGGATGCAGGCGGCACATGGGCCTTGCCGCGCACCATCGGGTTGCAGCGGGCGATGGGGGCGGCGCTGTTTGCCGACAAGATCAGCGCGCGGCAGGCGGCGGAGTGGGGGATGATCTGGGAGGTGTTCGAGGACGATGCCTTCGAAGCGGGCTGGATGGGCCGGGCGACCCACCTTGCCACGGGTCCGACCGAAGCCTTCAAGCGGATCAAGCAGGTGATGCGGGCCAGCCATGGCAACGGGCTGGAGGAGCAGTTGCACCTTGAAGGGAAGTTGCAGGGCGAATGCGGCAAGTCGCGGGATTTCAAGGAAGGCGTCGTGGCTTTCCTGGAGAAACGTCCAGCCGTTTTCGAAGGCCGATGAGCGCTGCTTATCACGCGTGATAAGCACTCCAACCTATTGAAATAAAATGATAAACGGATTCTGTTAACTTTTCGGAAAGCTTTGGGCTACGCTTCTCGCGACGTGAAACGGCGTGCAACCGGGCGGTTCGCCTCGTGCCATGGGGTCAAGGTCGGCCGTGTGGGCCTGATCAAGCATGCGGGCTGGCCGGACGTGGAGCTGGCATGGCATCTGTTCGACGGCGCGGCGGGACAGGGTTTTGCCACGGAAGCGGCGATGGCCGTCAAGACATGGGCCCGTCAAGACATGGGCCCGGGAGGATCTGGGTCTGGACAGGCTCCGCAGCTCCATCGCCGTGAGCAATACGCGGTCGCAGGCGGTGGCAAGACGGCTTGGCGCCGCCACGGACGGGGACGCGGGCACCGCATGAGGCGGAGGCGGAGGTATGGGTTCACGCGATGGAGCGCCCCCGGGCAGCCCGCCGCCGGATCTTCACCGTTCCGGGATCAGCCCCCTTGGACTGAAGCGCAGCACCAGCAGCAGGATCAGGCCCATTGTCAGCAGCCGCATATGCGCGGCGCTGTCGAGCAGGTGTTCGCGGAGCCAGTTGCCATCCGACATGCCGGAGGTGAGCCCTTGCAACAGCAGCAGGCCAAGCGGTTCGACCTGGATCCAGAGCCACCAGATCAGGAAGCCTCCCAACACCGCGCCCCAGTTGTTGCCGGACCCGCCCACGATCACCATGACGAAGACAAGGAAGGTGAAGCGCAGCGGCTGGTAGGTGCCGGGGACCAGTTGGCTGTCGAGCGTCGTCATCATCGCACCGGCGATCCCGCAGACGGCGGAGCCGAGAACGAAGGTCTGCAAGTGCCGACGCTTGACGTCCTTGCCCATGGCCGCGGCCGAAACCTCGTTATCGCGGATGGCGCGCATCATGCGGCCCCAGGGCGAGTTCCAGGCCTTTTCCGACAGCCAGACGAGGACCCCGATCACCACGATGAACAGGGCGGCGTAGATCAGCTTGACCGTTATTGTGGAGGCGGTGACGGGATCGGCCCCGATCCGCGCGACAAGGTCGAGGAAGGCGGGATCGGTTTGCAGTTCGACCTCGTAGGGGACGGGAAAGGGGCGTTCGATGCCGGTGACGTTCTTGACGCCGCGCGCCAGCCAATCCTCGTTCTTCAGGACGGCGATGATGATCTCGGCAATGCCGAGCGTCGCGATGGCAAGGTAGTCCGAGCGCAGTCCGAGAGCGGTCTTGCCAATGATCCACGCAGCCCCGGCCGCGAGCAAGCCGCCCACCGGCCAGGCGAGCAGGACCGGCAGGCCAAGCCCCCCGAGAAAGCCGGTCGAGGCGGGGTTGATGGCTTCGACCGCCGCGGTGCCGCTGTCGAAGACGGCGCGGAACACGAAGAAGCCCGCGATCAGGACGAACACCATGGCGATGGTGCGCAGGCGGCCTTTGGGCAGTGCGCCGTAGAGAAGGATCGCACCCACGATCGTCAGCGCCCCCAGGACGAGGCCAAGAACCACCCGCAGGCCGCCCGCTGCCCAGGCCTCGGGCACCGGGTCGATGGAGATCAGCACGGTGGCCAACCCGCCAAGGGCCACGAAGCCCATCGTGCCCACGTTCAGCAGGCCGGCATATCCCCACTGGATATTCACCCCCAAGGCCATGATCGCGCTGACCAGGCCCATGTTGAAGATCGTCAGCGCGGTGTTCCAGGATTGCGCGAAGCCGGTGCCGATATAGAGCACGGCAACCAGTCCGAAGAGGCCGAGGATTTTCGGGTCAAATGTGCGGCTCATACCGATCTTCCCTTCATGATGCCTGTCGGCTTGAACAACAGCACGATCAGCAGGATGCCGAAGCTGACGGCGAACTTGTAATCGGTGGACAGGAGTTGCAGCAGGCCCTCGGGTTGCCAATCCTCGGGCCCGAGATAGCCCACGACCTTGCGAAAGGCATAGGTTACCCCGACCTCGGAAAACGCGATGAGGAAGCCGCCAAGGATCGCGCCAAGCGGATTGCCGAGGCCGCCGACGATGGCCGAGGCGAAGATCGGCAGCAGAAGCTGGAAATAGGTGAAGGGTTTGAAGGACTTGTCGAGCCCGTAAAGCACGCCCGCCGTGGTCGCCAGCGCCGCGACGATGATCCAGGTGATCAGCACGACCCGTTCGGGATTGATACCCGAGAGAAGTGCCAGATCCTCGTTATCGGAAAACGCGCGCATGGACTTGCCGGTGCGGGTGCGGTTGAGAAACCAGAACAGCGCCACCATGGCGATCAGGGCCACCCCCAGGGTGATGCCTTGCGTGGTGCGGATGGCAAGGCCTTCGTCCAGCCCGGTCAGGGCGCGGAAGGTCCGCACGGAGATGATGAACCGCTCGCCATCGGTGAATATCTGGTCATCGACGCCGATGAAGAAGCGCACGATCCCGTTGAGGATGAACATCACGCCAAGGGACGCGATCATGAAGATCACCGGCTTGGCCCGCTGCTGGCGGTAGAAGCTGTAGACGCCGCGATCGGTCGCGACCAGCAACAGCGCCGTCACCGCGATCCCGACGGGAAGCGCCAGAAGCGCCGTGGGCAAGGGCCCAAGCCCGATACCCGCCGCCTGCAGGCCCCATGTGGCGAAGATGGTGACCATGGTGCCGAAGGCCATGGTATCGCCATGGGCGAAGTTGGAAAAGCGCAGAATACCGTAGATCAGAGTGACGCCAAGCGCCCCGAGTGCCAGCTGCGCGCCATAGGCGGTGGCCGGCACGATGACGAAATTCGTCAGCGCAACAAGCGCGTTGAGAAAATCCACGCAATGTCTCCCCATCCTGTGCCGCGCCTTATGGTGGCGCTGGCGGTAGTTGGTAGCGCGCAATCGCGCGGTTGACCAGTAAAAGCGGGCGGTTCCCGCGACTTAGAGCGGCTCGCAGGTGCCGAAATAGGACACCGACCGCACCCGGTCGCCGGGAAGCAGGTCGGTCTGCACCATCACCGCGTCACCCGCGCCCGACACCGTCAGCAGGATCGTGCCATCGGCGCCGACGCTGAACAGGGCACCGATGGCGGGCGGCGTCAGGTGCGACAGCGGTGTGCCAAGGACAAGGCCCTCCGCAGCGAAGAGGCCGAGCGTGCCGGACATGACCTCGAACGAGAACGGGACACCGGGATGGTTCTGGCAATCGGTCTGCGGGCTGCACAGCGTGGTGAAGGCGCAATCGAGGCGTGTGGCCTGCACCGCACCCGGCAGCAACATCGCACTCAGGGCGGCACGCAGGATCATCCCTCGGCAGTCCGGCAGGACAGGATGAAGTAGGTCGATTGCAGGATCGGCGCGGCCTCCGGGACCGTGATCGGCTGGACGAACAGCGCGAAACGGCGATCCGTGCCGTCGGTGGCTGGCAGGTCCACCAGCACCTCGCGCCGAGCGTCCGAAATGCGGGGCAAGGGGTGGACATCCTCGATCCGCGCGAACCGGTCAATCGGGCTCAACGAAGCCTCGGCCTGGCCCATCGCGGTCTGGATGCCATCGAATTGCACGATGATCTGTCCCAGGGCCGGAAGCGATGCGCAGCCGCCGCCGACATGGCATGTCTCGGCCACTTCGCAGATCACGGTGAAGGCGCGCGCGGGGGCGGGCTCGCCGCCGGTGGTCGCATCGACAGGTGCGGAAAGGGAAAGGCAAACCGCGGCCGCAACCAGGATCGGACGAATGCGGTCCACCATGGAACTCACCCCCCGAGAAAGGATTTGCGCACTTCCGGGTCGGCCAGAAGCTCCTTCCCGGTCCCGGTGAAGGCATTGGCACCCTGCACCATGACATAGCCCTTGTCCGCGATCTCCAGCGCTTGCCGGGCGTTCTGTTCGACCATCAGGATCGGGATGCCGGTGCGGGAGACCTCGATGATGCGGTCGAAGAGCTCGTCCATGACGATGGGGCTGACGCCTGCCGTCGGCTCGTCCAGCATCAGCACTTTCGGTTTGGTCATCAGCGCGCGGCCCACGGCGACCTGCTGGCGCTGGCCACCGGACAGTTCGCCAGCGGCCTGTTTGCGCTTGTCGCGCAGGATCGGGAACAGGTCGTAGATCTGCTCCATCGTGGTGCGGATGTCGTCGCGGCGAATGAAGGCACCCATCTCGAGGTTTTCTTCCACCGTCATGGAGGTGAAGATATTCGCGGTCTGTGGCACGAAGCCCATGCCCGCAGCGACGCGGGCCTGCGGGGTCAGGTCGGTGATGTCACGCCCGTCAAGGCGCACATGCCCCTCGCGCAGGTTCAACATGCCGAACACCGCCTTCATCGCGGTCGATTTGCCTGCACCGTTGGGGCCAACGATCACCGCGATCTCGCCGGGGTTCACGGCGATGGTGCACGCATGCAGGATATCCGCGCCCGAGCCGTAGCCACCAGTCATCGCATCGCCGATCAGGAAGGCCTGCGCCGGGTCGGATTTGGGGGCAGAGGCAGAAGCGGGGGTCATGGACTTACCTGAATGTTGCCCAGAAACCGCGTGTGGAGGTCGCGGTGGCGGGGGGAATAGGTGGTGACGCCGGATTCCAGCGTGACGAATTGGCTGACGCTGTCGGGACGCAGCAGGATCGTGTTGGAATAGACGATCGGAAGGTCGTCGACCACGCCAAGATACACGAAGTTGGAACTCGGCAGACCCATCACGGGAAGTGTCGCACGTTGGAGGATCGGATGGCTTTCGGCTGGCTGGCCTGTGGCACGGGACAGGACTTCCAGGGCCATCCGTTGCAGATCCGGAATGGTCAGCCCGCCGTTGGCACCCATGGTCTCGATGATGATCAGTGCCTGAATGCCATCGGGTGTTTCGTAATAGGCATCCAAGCCGGCATTCACGGATTGCGCGGTCAGCGCGAAGGCGGGCGCGGTGCCGCAGAAGCGGACCGGGGGGACGACGAGGGGGCAGGCATCGGGGCTGGTTCCGGCAAGATCCTCGGCATCGGGCTTCGGGGCAATCTGGGCCAGTGCCGCGCCGGACAGGCCCGCGATCAGCAGGAGCGCCGCCACAGTGGCGCGCATCATGCCAGTTCCCCCAGCTTGTCCTTGTTCTTCAGGCCGGTGCCCAGATAGGCTTCGATCACGGCCTCGTTGGCCTTGATCTCGGCGATGGAGCCTTGGGCCAGCGCGCGCCCTTCGGCCATGACGATGACCGGATCGCAAAGCCGCCCGATGAACGCCATGTCGTGCTCGATCACGCAGAAGGTATAGCCGCGTTCCTTGTTGAGCCGGATGATCGCGTCGCCGATGGTGTTGAGGAGGGTCCGGTTCACGCCCGCGCCGACCTCGTCCAGGAACACGATCTTGGCATCGACCATCATGGTGCGGCCAAGTTCCAGAAGTTTCTTCTGTCCCCCGGAAATCGCGCCCGCCGGGTGGTCGGACAGGTGTTCGATGGTCAGAAACTCCAGCACCTCGTCGGCCTTGGCCGCCAGGGCGCGTTCCTCGTTCGCGATGCGCTTGCGGCCAAACCAGGTATTCCAGAGCGACTCCCCGGTTTGCCCACCGGGCACCATCATCAGGTTTTCGCGGCAGGTCATGGACGAAAACTCGTGGGCGATCTGGAAGGTGCGCAGAAGGCCCTTGGCGAACAACTCGTGAGGCGGCAGGCCGGTGATATCTTCGCCATCCATGACGACACGTCCGGAGGTTGGCTGAAGAACGCCCGCTATCACATTGAAAAGTGTTGTCTTTCCTGCGCCGTTTGGCCCGATCAACCCGGTGATGGATCCGGTTTCGATCCGCAGGCTGGCGCCGTCCACGGCGTGAAACCCGCCGAAATGCTTGTGCAGGTCCTGGACTTCGATCATGCCGCCGCCTTCTCGTTCGATGGGCAGCCCGGTGGAGGCCGGACTGCCCGATGGTTCAGCGTCGGGTGATCAGCGGAAGCCCGCGACCGTCAATTCACCGCCCGAGATCTCGATCTCGCGGTAGTTGCCTGCGCTTTCGCCGCCGCCGATCAGTTCCACTGCCGAGGCGCCGACATAGTCGATGTCGGTGCCCGCCGCGATCAGTTCAAGCGCACGGCCGAGGTCGCCGGGCAGGATCTGTTCACCGGGGGCGTTGGCGACATCCATGATGGCGCCGACATAGTCGGCCGGGTTGCGCGATCCGGAGGCCGCCATGGCCAGCATGATCAAGGCCGCCGCGTCGTAGCTTTCCGCCGAGAAGGGCGAGGTTCCATCGAAGCCCGCTTCCGCGGCCATGGCCTGGTAGAGGCCTGCGCCTTCGCTGTCGGTGCCGGGGTTCTGGCCGAAGGAGCCGTCGATCTCGGACCCGAAATTGTCCACGAGCGCCTGGGAGACCATGCCATCGGGGAAGACGAAGGTGTCGAAAGCGCCGGTATCGAGCGCCGCGCGGATCACGCCCGAGCCGCCCTGATCCACGTAGCCCGCCACGACCAGCGCGTCGCCACCGGCGGATGCCAGCGCGCCGACTTCGGCGGAATAGTCCGCGCGGCCATCCTCGTGGGCGGCCGAAAGCGTCACGGTGCCGCCCATGTCGGTGAAGGCGGCGGTGAAGGCATCGGCAAGGCCCTGGCCGTAATCGTTGTTGGTATAGGTCACGGCGACGGTGTCGATGCCGCGTTCCATGATGATCTCTGCCATCACCACACCCTGACGGGCGTCCGAGGGCGCGGTGCGGAAGAACAGGCCGTTATCCTCGGCGGTCGACAGACCGGGCGAGGTGGCGGAGGGCGAGATCATGACCATGCCGTTGGGCAGGGCCACGTTGGCGAGGATGGAGCCGGTGACGCCCGAGCAGTCCGCGCCGACAATGCCGTTCACGCCATCCGAGGTGATCAGACGCTCGGCCGCGGCCTGGGCGGCGGACGAGTCGACGCAGGTGCTGTCCGCGCGCACGGAAGACACGCTAGCGCCGCCGAACAGCCCGCCCGAAGCGGTCACTTCGGCCATCGCCAGTTCAGCCCCGTCCGCCATGGCGGGGGTGATCGACTCGATCGGACCGGTGAAGCCGAGGATCACGCCAAGCGTCACGTCGCCTTGGTGCCCATCAGCGAAGGCTGCGCCCGAAAGAGCGACTGTCGCGACGGATGTCAGCAGAATCTTCTTCATTTCTTATCTCCCTGAGATGGACATTTTTGTCCTTGGTGGCGGCAGATTAGCGACCAGTCCGGCAAAGGGGAAGGGGGCATTGAGCGCGGAAATACTTGCAAGCCGGCCGCACCCTTGCCATGCCGCACATGATATCATGCGCCGGGCGCGGGACGGGCCGTTTCATCGGCTCGGGCCGGGGTCACGTCGTGCAGCAGGGAGGGGAGACATGCCCGCATCGATAAACGCCTTGAAGGCCGCCTTGTCGCAGGGGCGTGCAATGCGCGGCCTGTGGCTGAACCTGCCCGGTGTGGTGACGGCCGAAATGGCCGGACGCGCCGGGTTCGACTGGTGCCTTGTGGACGGCGAACACGGGCCTTGGGATCCGGTCGGCATCCGCGCGCAACTTGTCGCTCTGGCCGCGACGGGGACGAATGCAGTGGTGCGCGTTCCGGTGGGCGATGACTGGGTGCTGAAGCAGGCGCTGGATCTGGGCGCGCAAACCGTGCTTGTCCCGATGGTGAACTCGGCCACGCAGGCGGCACAGGCGGTGCGCGCCTGTCGTTATCCGCCCGCGGGCGTGCGCGGCATGGGCGCGATGGTGGCGCGTGCCGGGGCCTATGGTGCGACCGACGGCTATCCTGCCTCTGCCAATGACCAGATCTGCGTTCTGGTACAGGCCGAAAGCCGCGCCGCGCTGGACGATCTGGAGGCGATCACGGCCGTGGACGGTGTCGATGGCGTGTTCATCGGCCCTGCCGATCTGGGGGCGGACATGGGGTTCCGGGACGATCTTGCGCATCCCGATCTCTGGGCCGCCATCGATTCGGCCGTGGTCACGATCCGCAAGGGCGGCAAGGCAGCGGGCATCATCGTGGCTGGCGCAGAGGCCGAGGCACGCATGCTGGCCCAAGGCGTGACCTTTCTTGGCTGCGGATCCGATGTGGCACTGCTGCAGACGGGCCTTGCAGCTCTTGCCGCGGCGCGTCCATGAGCGTCGCCCCCCTCCTGCGGCTCGCCCATGGCGAGGCGGAAGCCGTGATCGACGCGGGTATCGGCAATATCCCCCATTGGCGCGTCTCCGGGCGCACGCCTTTGCATGCAGCGCCCTGGCGGGACGAGGCAAAGGTGCAGGACGACCCCGATCTGCCCATGGTCAACAAGCGTCTGGCCGGGGATTTCCTGTGCATGCCTTTCGGGCGCGACGATGTGCATGGATTTCCGATCCACGGGCCGCCCGCGAATTCGGAATGGGCCGTGCTGGATCACGACGTCTCGGTCGCGCGCCTTGCCCTGAAGGCCGAAGTGCTCGGGGCCCGGATCACCAAGGAGGTGCGGCTGGTGGGCCCCTGCCTTCTGCAAACCCATGTCGTCGAAGGCGGAGCGGGCGAGGTGACCTTCGCGCATCATCCGATGGCCCATATGGCCGAGGGCGGGCGGCTGTCCTACAGCCCCAAGCGCGCGGTGCTGACCGATCCGGTGGCACAGCATGTGGGGCGAAACCTGTGGTCCCTGAACCAGTTGCGCGGCGACCTTCACCTTGACCGCGACGATGGCGGGCAGTGGGATCTTGGCACCTATCCCGCCGGACACGCGGTGGAGGATTTCTGCCTTCTGGCCGAAGCCCGCGGCAACAGCCTTGGCTGGACCTGCCTGATGCGCAATGCCGAGGATGACCTGCTGCTGGTCCTCAAGGACCCGCGCGTGATGCCGGTCACGATGCTCTGGATCTCCAATGGCGGGCGCGATTTTTCGCCCTGGAACGGCCGCCACACCGGCGTGATCGGGATCGAGGATGGCTGCGCCATGGGGGGCGAGGGTCTTGCGGCGGCCCGGGCCGACAATCGCCTGACCGCGATGGGGGTGCCGACCGTGATCGGCCTCGGCCCGCGTCACGTCCTGCGCCATGCCATGGTCTCGCTGCCGCGTCCGCCCGGCTGGTCGGCCCTGCGCGACGTGCGCCTTGCGGACGGCAAGCTGACCCTGACGGAAATCGGCGGGGCAACGCTGTCCGTCCCCTTTCCGGAGGGGCACCTTGGCTGATCGCGTCATCCTGATCGACGGCGACGCCTGCCCGGTGAAGGAAGAGATCTACACGGCCGCGTTCCGCCACGCGATCCCGGTGCGCTTGGTGGCGGGCAGCTACCTGCGCCACCCGGACCACCCGTTGATCACCATGACCATGGCGGGCGAGGCTTTCGACGCCGCCGACGATGTGATCGCCGAAGCCGCCGGGCCGCAGGCGCTGGTCGTCACGGCCGATATCCTGCTGGCCGACCGCTGCCTTGCGGCCGGCGCGTCCGTCCTGAACCACAAGGGCCAGCCGTTCACCGCGAACTCGATCGGCAACCAGGTGGCGGTCCGCGCGATCATGGCCGATCTGCGCTCGGGGCTCGAGGGGCAGACCCTGGGCGGACAAAAGCCGTTCTCGGCCAGGGACCGCTCCGCGTTTTCGAATGCCATCGAGCAAGCCCTTCGCCGCTTGAAAGCCTGAGCGCAAGGGCGTATCAGCCCCGCTTCAACCAAGGACCGCGCCCATGTTTACCCTTGCCATCGTCGGCCGCCCGAATGTGGGCAAATCGACCCTGTTCAACCGGCTTGTCGGCCGGAAACTGGCGCTTGTCGATGACCAACCCGGGGTGACGCGCGACCTGCGCGAAGGGGCGGCGCGCCTGGGCGACCTGCGCTTCACGGTGATCGACACGGCAGGCCTGGAAGACGCCACCGACGACAGCCTGCAAGGACGGATGCGCAAGCTGACCGAACGGGCCGTGGCGATGGCCGATGCCGCCCTGTTCGTGCTGGATGCCCGCGCGGGCGTGACCGCGGCTGACGAATACTTCGCCGACATCCTGCGTCGCTCGGGCCGTCCGGTCCTGCTGGCCTGCAACAAGGCCGAAGGCAATGCAGGCAAATCCGGCGTGATCGATGCCTACGCCCTCGGTCTCGGGGAGCCGATCGGGATCAGCGCCGAGCACGGCGAGGGCATGGCCGACCTGCTGGTTGCCCTGCAACCCCTCGTGGACGAAAAGCCCGTGGACGAGGCCGAAACAGATGTTGATGTAGACGATGAAGAACGCCGCATAACCCGTTCCAAACCCTTGCAGATCGCGGTTGTCGGACGTCCGAATGCGGGCAAATCCACGCTGATCAACCAGATCGTCGGCGAGGAACGCCTGCTGACCGGGCCCGAGGCGGGCATCACCCGGGACGCCATCGGCCTGAATTTCGACTGGGACGGCGTGCCCATGCGCATCTTCGACACGGCGGGCATGCGAAAACGCGCCAAGGTGCAGGAAAAGCTGGAGAAACTCAGCGTCTCCGATGGCCTGCGCGCAGTCAAGTTCGCCGAGGTCGTGGTGGTCT
Source organism: uncultured Roseicyclus sp. (assembly GCA_964615955.1). GTDB lineage: Bacteria > Pseudomonadota > Alphaproteobacteria > Rhodobacterales > Rhodobacteraceae > Gymnodinialimonas. The sequence continues at coordinate 2,768 of CAZTUG010000019.1, read as the reverse complement.
TGCTGGACGCAGCCATCCCGTTCGAGACGCAAGACCTTCGCATCGCCGACCTGGCCGAGCGAGAGGGCCGCGCGGTCGTGATTGCCGTCAACAAGTGGGATCTCGAAGGCGAAAAGCAGGACAAGCTCAAGGGTCTGCGCCAGGCGTTCGAGAAGCTGCTGCCGCAACTCAAGGGCGCGCCGCTGGTCACGGTGTCGGCCAAGACCGGCAAGGGGCTCGACAAACTCCATGCCGCGATCATGCAGGCGCAGGAGACCTGGAACAAGCGCATCTCCACGGCCCGGCTGAACCAATGGCTCGCCGCCATGCTCGAGGCTCACCCGCCCCCCGCACCGGGCGGCCGCCGGATCAAGCTGCGCTACATGACCCAGGCCAAGACCCGGCCGCCGGGCTTTGTCGTCATGTGCTCGCACCCGCAGAACCTGCCCGAGGCCTATTCGCGCTACCTCGTGAATGGCCTGCGCACCGATTTCGATATGCCCGGCACCCCGATCCGGCTCTGGATGCGCAGCCAAGCTGACGATAACCCGTTCAGGAACCGCAAGAAATCGACGCCATCGCGCCTGACGAAACATGTCAAGAAAGGCGAGACGAAGAAGGGCTGAGCCCCGCATTCATCTTGGCCGGAAACCTCCAGGGGGTCTGGGGGACAGCGTCCCCCAGCCGGTCGTCCCGGCGACAGCCGGGGCGAAATCCTTCAGGCGTTGGCTTCGCGGATCTTGTCGGCGGCGGCTTTGTCGAAGGTCACGCCGCTTTCGGAAAACAGGGTGTCCAATTCGCCGGACATCGTCATTTCGGTGATGATGTCGCAGCCGCCGACGAATTCGCCCTTCACGTAAAGCTGCGGGATCGTCGGCCAGTCGGAATAGTCCTTGATCCCCTGCCGGATGCCGTCATCGGCCAGCACGTTCACATCGGCGAACTCCACGCCCATGTAGTTGAGCACACCCGCGACGCGGGACGAGAACCCGCATTGCGGCATCGTCCTGGTGCCCTTCATGAACAGCACCACATCGTTCGTCGTGATCGTCTGCTTGATCTGGTCTTCAGCGCTCATGGCTGTTTATCCTTTTAATCCGGTGCCTTGGTGGTCAAGGCCAATGCATGTAACTCGCCGTTGGAGCCGTCCATCCTGCCCTTCAACGCCGCATAGACCGCGCGCTGCTGCTGCACGCGGTTGAGGCCGCGGAAGCTTTCGTCGATCACCTGCGCGGCGAAATGGGCGCCGTCGTCGCCGTCCACCGTGATCTGTGCATCGGGGAAATCCTGGCGGAGCAGGTCTTCGATCTGGCGGGCGGTGATGGGCATGGTGGCGGGATCCTCGGGGTCGGTCACATCGAATGTAAGTCCCCCGGACGCGCCCTGCAAGCGGTCGAACGGCCGCGCACAACCTGTACACACCCTGTACACATCCTGTGCATACGGGCCGTGCATACGGGCAGGCCTATCCGAAGGTGGCGGCGAAGGCCCCGCGCCAGTCGGCGGACAAATCGGCCAGCGGCACATCGGACGTGCCGATCCGCACCTTGTCGCCGCCGACGCGGCCCACCGATACGATCGTCACCCCGGCCCGGCCGGCCGCGACCATCAGCGCCTCGGCCTTGTCGAAGCTGGTGGCGATCAGGTAGCGGGCCTGGTCCTCTCCGAAGAGCTGCGCCGTGTCGGCCGTATCGAGGGTGATGCCCACGCCCGCCGCCTCGGCGATCTCGAAGGCCGCCAACGCCAGACCGCCATCGCCCAGATCGGTGCAGGCGCCGATCAGCGCGCGGTTGGCGCGGATGAATTCGCCGTTGCGCCGCTCGGCCTCCAGATCGACGGGGGGCGCGTCGCCGTCCTCGCGGTGGAAGATCTCGGCCAGCAGGGCCGACTGTCCCAGATGGCCGCGGCTTTCGCCCAACAGCAGCAGAACATGCCCGTCGCGCGCCACACCGGCGATCAGGTCGTCGAGATGGTCGAGCAGGCCGACCGCCCCGATGGTCGGCGTCGGCAGGATGCCCACGCCATCGGTTTCGTTGTAGAGCGAGACGTTGCCCGACACGATCGGCATGTCGAGCGCCGCGCAGGCCGCGCCGATGCCCCTGATCGCGCCGACGAACTGGCCCATGATCTCGGGCTTCTGGGGATTGCCGAAATTGAGGTTGTCGGTCGCGGCCAGCGGCCGCGCGCCCACGGCGCAGAGGTTGCGATAGGCCTCGGCCACGGCCTGCTTGCCGCCTTCCACCGGGTTCGCCTTGACGTAGCGCGGTGTCACGTCCGAGGTGAAGGCCAGAGCCTTGGTCGTGCCATGCACCCGGACCACGCCCGCGCCGAGGCCCGGCGCGCGGATGGTGTCGGCCATGACCTGCGCGTCATATTGCCGGTAGACCCATGCGCGGGAGCAATAGTTGGGCGAACAGACCAGCGCACGCAGGGCGTCGATGGCGTTGATCTCGGGCACCGGGGCCAGGGCTTCGGCCGGGGGCGTTTCCACCCAGGCGCGGTCGTATTCCGGCGCGCTCGAGGCGAGTTTCGACAGCGGCAGGTCGGCCTTTGTCTCGTTTCCGTGGACAATCAGGAAGCGGTCTTCGGGGATTGTTTCGCCCACGATGGCGAAATCGAGGTCCCATTTGGCGAAAATCGCGCGGGCCGTGTCTTCCAGCGCGGGGTTGAGGACCATCAGCATCCGCTCCTGGCTTTCGGACAGCATCATCTCGTAGGCGGTCATGTTTTCTTCCCGGACCGGCACGTCGTCGAGGTTGAGGCGGATGCCCAGGCCCCCCTTGTCGCCC
>CAZTUG010000018.1:39979-46880 GCA_964615955.1 uncultured Roseicyclus sp. | reverse complement strand
TCGACCTCGTCGATATAGACGATGCCGCGCTGTGCCCGGTCGACATTGTATTCGCTGGCCTGAAGCAGCTTGAGGATGATGTTTTCCACATCCTCGCCCACGTAACCGGCTTCCGTCAGAGTCGTCGCATCGGCCATGGTGAACGGCACGTCGAGAATGCGTGCAAGTGTCTGCGCAAGCAGCGTCTTGCCGCAGCCCGTCGGGCCGATCAGCAGGATGTTGGATTTCGCCAGTTCGATCTCGGTCTTGCCGGACTGGTTGAGCCGCTTGTAATGGTTGTGGACCGCGACCGACAGCACCCGCTTGGCATGCATCTGGCCGATCACGTAGTCGTCCAGCACGCCGCAGATCTCCTTCGGGGCAGGCACGCCATCGGAGCTTTTCAGCCCGGCCGACTTGGTTTCCTCGCGGATGATGTCCATGCACAATTCGACGCATTCATCACAGATGAAAACGGTCGGGCCCGCAATCAGTTTGCGCACCTCGTGCTGGCTCTTGCCACAGAATGAACAGTAAAGCGTGTTCTTGCTGTCGCCGCCTGAATTACTTGCCATATCGTCCACCTCGCGCGGGTCGTTCCAAAAGGCGGCCAGGCACCCAAAGGACAGTCTCGAAGACCGGATTTCGGCAAGCCTAGAACAGGCTGGCCCCAGTCACAATCGCAAATTCCCAAATGGAATCAACCGACCCGCACGTGTCATGCGGGCACGGTCACTTAACTTCGGTTCGGCTGGAGACGATCTCGTCGAGATGGCCCCAATCCTTCGCCTCTTCCGGTGTCATCCATTTGTCACGATCCATTGCCTGACGCACCGTCTCGTAGTCTTGCCCAGTATGCTTAACATAGAGTTGATACATCCGCTCCCGCGTCTGCTCGATCGACTTGGCGGAAATCAGGATATCCTCGGCTGTGCCCTGGAACCCGCCGGACGGCTGATGCACCAGGAATTGCGAGTTCGGAAGCGAGTATCGCATGCCCTTCTCGCCGCCGACCGCGATCACCGACCCCATGGAGGCCGCAAGTCCAACCACCATTGTCGAAACCTTCGGCTTGATGTATTGCATAGTGTCGTAGATCGCCATCCCCGAGATCACCGATCCGCCGGGGCTGTTGATGTACATGCTGATCTCCTTGCCCGGATTCTCCGCCTCAAGATGCAGCAACTGGGCCACGATCAGGCTCGACATGCCATCGTGCACAGGCCCGTTCACGAAGATGATCCGCTCCTTGAGAAGGCGCGAGAAGATGTCATAGGCCCGCTCGCCACGGCTGGTCTGTTCGACGACCATGGGAACAAGGGTATTCATGTAGATGTCTCTTGGGTCTTGCATCGCGCCTGCCTCTCGAAATCACCGCGTGGATGGGCAGAGTCTTATGTCCGCCCCAAGGGAGCCGCAAGGGGGGGGAGGGGCCGGACGGGGGCAACCAAGGACAACGACGCGCGGCGCCGGAAGATGCCATGGCGGGCGCCAGGCACGCCTGTGGATGAAGTGTCCACAGGGTGTGGACGGATTGCAGTTCGCGCGTGATCCGGATCGGGCAGACAGTGACGAAGCGGTCCTGTGGATTAAATCAGATATTCATTCCACGACGTTTGAAAACCACAAGTCTATCGGACATTTACCGAAGCTTTCAGCAACTTTCCAGCAAAGGTTCCTCAGAAAACACAACCAAGGAACATTCAGGATTGTGGATAACTCAGCGCGAAATGCCGTCACGGACGCCCGTCGCGCTGTCCCAGCGCCTCCAGTCCCGCTTCGGCATAGAGTGGCACGAAACCCCCCAGTTGCAGCCCCCGCTCCGGGTCCGAGGCATTGCCGTCCAGCGCGCGCTTCTTTACCCCTTGCAGGATCGCGGCCATGCGGAAGAAGCAGAACGCCACGTAGAAGCCGAAATTCTCGATCCGGCCGATCCCCATCCGCGCACAATAATCCGCCACGAACTCGGCATCCGAGGGCAACCCCTGCGCCGCGCGATCGACCCCGCGCAACCCCCGGCCCTGTGCTCCCGGCGGCATCTGCCATTGCATGATCACACCGGCAAGATCGGCAAGCGGATGGCCCAGCGTCGACAATTCCCAGTCCAGCACTGCGGCGATTTCAGGGCGATCCGGCGCGAAGAGCAGGTTGTCGATCCGGTAATCCCCATGCACCAGGGTCACCCGTCCGTCATCCTCGGGGCAGGTCCGGTCCAGCATCGCCATCAAACGGTCCATCGCCGCGATCTCGCCGGTCTCGCTGGCGCGGTATTGCCTGGTCCAGCGGTCGATCTGACGGCGGAAGTAGTTGCCTTTCGGCCCATAATCGCCCAGCCCGACAGCCTCCGGATCGACGCTATGGATCGCGGCAAGAACACGCCCCATCTCGTTGAAATACAACGCGCGCTCCGGCGGTTCTACCTCCGGCAGGCGGGGGTCGTCGAAGCCGCGCCCGGCGACATGCTCCATCACGTAGAAGCTGGACCCGATCACCGCATCGTCCTCGCACAGTGCCACCATGCGCGCCACCGGCACCGCCGTCCCGGCCAGCGCGCGCTGCACCCGAAACTCCCGGTCCACCGCATGGGCGGATTTCAGCAGCACACCGGCCGGTTTGCGCCGCAGCACGAGACGGCGCCCGGCCCCCTCGATCAGGTAGGTCGGGTTCGACTGTCCGCCGCTGAATTTCCTTGCTGAAACAAGGTCTTCCAAGCCGACATTCACGTGAAGCCAGGCCGACACAGCCTCCTGGTCAAGCCCGCTCACGGCGCGTCGTTGGAGTGTTTGCGCACCTCCGCGCGCGCCACCTGCCGCCGGTGCACCGCATCCGGCCCATCGGCCAGCCGCAGCGTCCGCAGATCCGCCCACATCCGCGCCAGCGGCGTGTCCTGGCTCAGACCCGTGGCGCCGTGCATCTGCATCGCCTCGTCCACCACCTGCAACGCCATCAGCGGCGCCTGCACCTTGACCTTGGAAATCCACGGCTGCGCCGCGCGCACGCCTGCGTGATCCATCATCCAGGCCGCTTTCAGGCACAGCAGCCGCGTCATCTCGATATCGATCCGGGCATTGGCGATGATGTCGTAATTCGCGCCCAGATCGACCAGCCGCTTGCCGAATGCCTCCCGCGACAGGCCGCGTTTCACCATCAATTCAAGGGCATATTCCGCCCGCCCGATCGCGCGCATGCAATGGTGGATGCGCCCTGGCCCCAGCCTGCCCTGCGCCACCTCGAAGCCGCGCCCCTCGCCCAGCACCACCGCGTCGGCGGGCACGCGGACATCGGTGAAGCGGATATGCATGTGGCCGTGGGGCGCGTCGTCATGGCCGAACACCTCCATCGGGCGCAGCTTCTCGATGCCGGGGCTGCTGGCGGGCAGCAGCAGCATCGTGTGCCGCGCATGTTTCGGCCCGTCAGGATCGGTGCAGGCCATCACGATATACAGCGTGCAACGCGGATCACCTGCCCCGGTTGCCCAGTATTTCTCGCCGTTTAGGACCCAATCCTCACCTTGTCTCTCGCATTTGAGTGAAATTTGCGTGGCATCGGACGACGCCACCCCCGGCTCGGTCATCAGGTAGGCCGACCGGGCCCGTCCCGCCATCAGGTCCGGCAGCCACCGCGCCCGCTGTTCTGCGGTCGCGTAGCGCTCCAGCACCTCCATGTTGCCGGTATCGGGCGCGTTGCAGTTGAAGATCTCGGGGGCGATGCCCACGGCCCCCATTTCCTCGGCCAGGTAGGCGTATTCCACCGTCGACAAGCCCACCCCCGAGTCGGAATCCGTCAACCAGAAGTTCCACAACCCCGCCGCTTTCGCCTTGTCCTTCAAGGTGTCGAGGATTTCCACCTGCCGCTCCGTCATGGCGAAGCGGTCGCCCGACGGATGCTTGCCGACCTGCGCGTGATACTCCACGTCGAGCGGCGCGATCTCGTCGCGCACCATGCGGCGGACCGCTTCCACCAGCGGCTTCACCCGTTCCGAGACACCGAGATCCATTACAATTCTCCCAATTCATCGCGCGCCGCACGGTATTCCCGCTCCAACCGGTCCACCAGGACCGCCACCGGCACAACCGCCTTCACCGCGCCGATGCCTTGCCCCGAGCCCCAGATCTGGCTCCATGCCTTGGGCTTGGACGATCCGTCCGCGAAACTCATGGACGCCGCATCCGCGCCCGGCAGCGCGTCCGGGTCCATCCCCGCAGCCTTGACGGAGGACTTCAAGTAATTCCCGGAAACTCCTGTAAACAAGGAAGAAGTCACGATATCTTCGGCCCCGCCCTCGACGATCATCTGCTTGTAGTCCGGCACCGCGTTGGCCTCCGCCGTGGCGATGAACGGCGAGCCGATATAGGCCAGGTCAGCCCCCATCGCCTGCGCCGCCAGCACCGCGCCGCCGGTGGCGATGGAGCCTGACAACAACAGCGGCCCGTCGAACCAGTCCCGGATTTCCGCCACCAGCGCAAACGGCGATTGCGGCCCCGCATGGCCGCCCGCCCCCGCCGCCACCGCGATCAGCCCGTCCGCGCCCTTGGCCACCGCCTTGCGTGCGAAGGTGTCGTTGATGACATCATGCAGTGCCAGCCCGCCACAGGAATGCGCCGCCTCGTTCACCTCCACCCGAGCTCCCAGGGACGTGATCCAGATCGGCACCCGCCATTTCGCGCAGATCTCCAGGTCCCGTTCCAGCCGCGTGTTCGACCGATGCACGATCTGGTTCACGGCATAGGGGGCTGCGGGCCGGTCCGGGTTGGCCTGGTTCCACGCGTCCAACGCCTCGGTGATCCGCCTCAGCCAGGCCTCCAGCATCACCGGTTCGCCCGCAGCCTCCCGTGCGTTCAGCGCCGGGAAGGAGCCGACGATTCCCGCGCAGCACTGCGCGATCACCAGCTCCGGCCCCGACACGATGAACATCGGGCTGCCCACCACCGGCAGGCGCAAGCCCCTCAAGACCTTCGGTAATTCCCGTCTCATCGCACGCAACGCCTCCCCGCGCCACGACGCTATCCCGCCCGGCTCCACGCGGCAAGACACCGCCCTTGCCATTCCGCACCCTTGCGCCCAGATTCGCCCCATCCCAGCCGCTTCACAGGAGGCTCCCATGCCCGACGGTCACACCCGCCACACCGGTCCCTCGCTTGCGCCGTTTGATTGGGCCGATCCGTTCCACCTCGACGCGCAGTTGACCGAGGAGGAGCGCATGATCGCCGACAGCGCCCGCGCCTATGCCCAGGACAAGTTGCTGCCGCGCGCGACCGATGCCTACCTGAACGAAACCGTCGCGCCCGAGATCTTCGCCGAGATGGGCGCGATGGGCCTGCTCGGCACCACCATCCCCGAGGATTTCGGCGGCCTTGGCGCGGGCTACGTGACCTATGGCCTCGTCGCGCGCGAGGTGGAGCGGGTCGACAGCGGCTATCGCTCCATGATGTCCGTGCAATCGTCGCTCGTGATGTATCCGATCCACGCCTACGGGTCCGACGCGCAGCGCCGCAAATTCCTCCCCGGCCTCGCTGCGGGCAGCCTGATCGGCTGTTTCGGCCTGACCGAACCCGATGCCGGGTCCGATCCCGCCGGCATGAAGACCGTGGCGACGAAAACCGCCGATGGCTACGTGCTGACCGGCGCCAAGATGTGGATTTCCAACGCCCCCATCGCCGATGTCTTCGTCATCTGGGCCAAGTCCGAGGCCCATGGCGGCAAGATCCGCGGCTTCGTGCTGGAGCGGGGCATGAAGGGTCTCTCCGCGCCCAAGATCGGCGGCAAGCTCAGCCTGCGCGCCTCCGTCACCGGCGAGATCGTCATGGACCGCGTGGCAGTCGGCGAAGACGCGCTGCTGCCCGGTGTCGAAGGCCTCAAGGGCCCCTTCGGCTGCCTCAACCGCGCGCGGTTTGGCATCGCCTGGGGCGTGATGGGGGCGGCGGAGGAGTGCTGGCACCGCGCCCGCGACTACGGCCTCAACCGCCACCAGTTCGGCCGCCCGCTCGCCCAGACGCAACTGTTCCAGAAGAAGCTCGCCGACATGCAGACCGAGATCGCCCTCGGCCTCCAGGCGGCGCTGCGGGCGGGCCGCATGCTGGAAGACGGCACTTGCGCCCCCGAGGTCATCTCTTTGATAAAGCGCAACAATTGCGGCAAGGCGCTAGATATCGCGCGCCACGCCCGCGACATGCATGGCGGCAACGGGATCATGGCCGACTACCACGTCATGCGCCACGCCCAGAACCTAGAGACGGTGAATACCTACGAGGGCACGCATGATGTCCACGCGCTGATCCTCGGCCGCGCGCAGACCGGGCTGCAGGCCTTTTTCTGACCCGGCATTGACCCCGATCAAGGCGCCCCGCCGCCCGATGTGGCAGTCTTCCCCTGCACCAGAGGGAGACTGCCATGACCGAGCCGAAATTCACCGTCAACCGCACCGGCCCCAATTCCCTGCGCATGTCCATCTCCGGCATGCTCGATGCCAACACGATGGAGGTCGGGCTCGAGATGATGTCGACCGAGATGGCGGGCATGGTCCACGGCGATGCGCTGGTGATCGACGAAGGCGCGTCCTGGCCCAGCCTCGGCGCCATCGCGGTGGAATTGCGCCACTGGCCGCAGATGATGGCCATGCTGCACCAACTCGACCGCGTGGCGCTGGTCAGTCACAACCAGATGTTCCGCACCATGGCCACCGTGGAATCCGCGCTGATCCCGGGATACGAGATCCGCAACTTCAACGATGAAGCCAGCGCGCAGGACTGGCTGGACGGCGCCCGCATGACCCCCGCCTGAAGCCTGTCGCCCAAGCGTGCAAACCAGTCCTGCACGGACCGACGCATGCGCCACACCCTGTCGCGCATGCGAACGCCCCCGTCACGCCCCGGGCGGCCCCGTCACGCCCCGGGCGGGCCCCGTCACGCCCCGGGCGGGCCCC
>CAZTUG010000018.1:38590-39879 GCA_964615955.1 uncultured Roseicyclus sp. | reverse complement strand
GGCCCCGTCACGCCCCGGGCGGGCCCCGTCACGCCCCGGGCGGGCCCCCGCGACGCCCTAGGCGGACTTGTCCGGCTCCGTCTCGGGGTCGGGTAACGGCGTATCGCCCGACAGCGCCTCGGCCTCGCTCACCGCCACCGCTACCGGCGCCGACGCATCGGGCGCGGGCAACGCCAGCGCCTCGTCGGCGAATTGTTCCGGCGCCTCGGGCAGGATATGCCCGGTCTCCGGGTCGATGGTCACGCGCGGCTTCACCGCCAATGCGTCGATCATGGCGTTGATCTCCTCCACCAGCCGCGCGAACCGCGCGCGATCGGTCTCGATCTCGACCTCGGGCGTGGATTTGCCTCTGAACAGGAACTTGAACATCGCTGCCTCCGTGATTGCCTTGGATCTCGCCCCCATCCCTATCCCATGCCGCGCCGCAGCAAAACCCTCGGCGCTTGGCAATCCCGCGGCAAAGGGGCAATACAGGTCCGAACCCGGGGGGACTCCGCGCCGATGAAGATCGCGACATTCAACATCAACGGCATCAAGGCGCGCGCCGGTGCCCTGACCGACTGGCTCGACGACGCCCGCCCCGACGTGGCGCTCCTGCAGGAGATCAAGTCCACCGACGACGCCTTCCCCCGCGCCCTGATCGAGGATCGCGGCTACAACCTCGCCACCCACGGACAGAAGGGCTTCAACGGCGTGGCGATCCTGTCGAAATATCCGCTGGAGGACGTGCAGCACGGCCTGCCCGGCGATGACGCCGACACCCAGGCCCGCTGGATCGAGGCCACCGTGACGGGCGACACCCACCCGGTGCGCCTGTGCGGCCTCTACCTGCCCAACGGCAACCCCGCGCCGGGTCCGAAATACGACTACAAACTGGCCTGGATGGCACGCCTCCACGCCCATGCGAAAACCCTGCTGGCCACCGAAATGCCCGTCGTGCTGGCGGGTGACTACAACATCATCCCCCACGACGAAGACGCCGCCCGCCCCGAGGCCTGGACCGGGGACGCGCTGGCCCGCCCCGACAGCCGCAAGGCCTTCCGCCGCCTCCTGTCTCTCGGCCTGACCGAGGCCATCCGCACCCGCAACCGGGCCCCCGGCCTCTACTCATTCTGGGATTACCAGGCCGGCGCATGGGACCGCAACGACGGCATCCGCATCGACCACCACCTGCTCAGCCCCGAAGCTGCCGACCTGCTGCGGGACGCCTGGATCGAAAAGGACATGCGCGGCCGCGAAAAACCCTCCGACCACGTGCCCGTGTGGATCGATCTGGCGGCCTGACCGCG
>CAZTUG010000018.1:0-38490 GCA_964615955.1 uncultured Roseicyclus sp. | reverse complement strand
CTTCACGGGACGGCGGGTGGGGCGATGCCACAAGGCAAGCGTCACCCCGTCCCTTGACCCGGATCAAGGCGCTCCGCCCCCGCCATGATAGCATCCCGCTTGCCCCATCCGGAAAGGACCGCACCCATGTTCAGCTCCATCCTCGTCGCCATCGACGGCTCCGACACCGCCCGCAAGGCGCTCGATATCGCCTGCGCCATGGCGACCTCCTTCGAGGCCGACCTGCACCTCGTCCACTCGCCGCAACTCGAAACCACCCTGCTCACCGTCGGCGATGCCGTGGTGATGCCCGCCGTGTCCCCCGAACGCATCGCCGCGGCGGGCCGCGACGTGATGCAGGCCGCATTGGCCCAGGCGATCGAGGCGGGTTGCACCCCCGCCGGCACCACCATCGGCGACGGCGACGCCGCCGATGACATTCTCGCCGCCGCGAAACTCAACGATGTCGATCTGATCGTGATGGGCCGCCGCGGGCTTGGGTCGCTTGCCAGCCTGTTCCTCGGCTCGGTCAGCCAGAAGGTCGGCCACGGCGCCACCTGCTCGCTTCTGACCGTGCATGGTTGAACGATCCGGCCGCCGCACCGAAGTCGGCCTGAGCCTGCGGGCGACATTGCCCTTGGTCCGCCCCGCGGACCGGTCGGCGTGACGGATCGAGCCGGGACGCCAGCGGTTTCGCCGCGCTTGCGCGCGGCGACCGAACGGGGGGCTTGCAGCCCCCCGCACCCCCCTGCGGTCCTGGCCATCGGGTTCAGGATTGGGGGCAAACGTGGTTTTCTTGAGTATTTTTGGATAGATGAAGGGGGGGCGTCGCACGAAACCCCGACGTCCGCGCGCAGGCTCGGTCCACGCGCAGGCTCAGTCGCCCAGCGAGAAGCGCCGCACAAGTGTCACCCCCGCGCGGGCCTGGAAACCCGAGCCTTGCGCCGTGATCGGGCTGTCGGCGGCTGAGCCTTGCAGGTCACGCAGGTCGAGGCGGCCTCGGATCGACCAATCGTCATCGAAGCGGTGCACGAGGTTGAGTTGCAGGCCCGCCGACAGGATGCCGCCATCGGCCGCGAAGGCGGCGAAACTGCTGGCGGCAGCCTCCGTGGCGGTGACGCCGAAATAGGTCTCGGCATAGGCGTCCGATCCGATCTGGACGCGGGGGCCGAGGGTGATGGTGGTGTTGGCGCCGGGGCGCAGGATCACATCGCCGCCGATCTCGCCCACGAAGCTGTTGTGCCCGATCACGCCGTAGCGCAGGTCCGCGAAGCCGCGAAGCGTTCCGGTGGAGTAGCCCGCGACCGCGCCCGTCTCGAGCGACCATGGCACGTCCGAAAGGCCCGCGAGTTCCGGGTTGTCCTCGGCCAGGCGCGCATGGGAAACGCGGACCGCGCCGCCGAAGGCAAAGCCTGTGCGGTCCTCACGCGGGCCGGGATCGTCGCGCTGGAAGTCGCCGAATTCAATGTCATGCAGCGCCCCGTACCCCAGTGGCCGGGCGCGGTAGGTGGCAGCACCGAAATAATCCGGCAGCACCTGCGCGCCAAGCCCGATGGACACCGACACGCCATCCGCCCGGCCCGGGACGGCGGCGAGAGCGACGGCCACGCAGACGGCGACGGCGACGGTGCGGCTGAAACCGGCCGCGCATGGCCGCGCCGCGACGTCCCCCGCAGATCGGGTCGTTGCGTGGATAACGTGCGTCATCAGGTGATTCCCTCCAAGGTCGGTCCGCGTCGCCCCGCGCCCCGGGTGCCACGCCGCTGCGGCGTCGTCTTGCCTGCTCCCGCCGCCGGGCGCAAGGCAGAGGGGCGACAGGCCCGGCTGGTCCGGAGTATCTCGGCGATCGGCCCCGTGTCCCGCCCGGCAAACCCGTCATGGATTGCAAAGCGCATATCGGACAGTTCGCCCTGGCCCGGGCGCATCCGCACACTGACGCGATCGGCGCGACCCTGACCGGCGAACCCGGCGAGATCCGCGACCGCGCCGGATTGGCGGGGTCGCAATTGATCTATCATTGATATACCCAGACCCAAGCTGACCGGAGGATTCCATGCCACAACCCGACCATATCTCGATCTACGACCTGCCCGAATTCGACGCGCTCGACGACGACACGAAACGATATTTCGAGGTCTGTCAGGACAAGCTCGGCCTGGTCCCCAACGTGCTGCGCACCTTTTCCGCCAACCGCGAGAAACTCCGCGCGTTCAGCGCCTACTACAATACCCTCATGCTTGCCCCCTCGGGCCTGACCAAGCTGGAAAGAGAGATGGTGGCGGTTGTGGTTTCCTCCGCAAACCGTTGTTTTTATTGCCTTGTGGCACATGGACAAGCTGTGCGCAAACTGTCAGGCGATCCACATCTGGGCGAAATGCTGGTGATGAACTACCGCGTGGCGGACCTGTCCCCACGCACCCGCGCCATGCTTGATTTCGCGTGGAAACTGACAACGGAGCCATGGAGTGTCGACGCGCCCGACCGCGCGAAGCTGGCCGAGGCCGGCCTGTCCCAGTCCGAGATCTTCGACCTTGCGGATGTCATCGCCTTCTTCAACATGTCCAACCGCTTCGCCATCGCATCCGACATGATGCCGAACCCGGAATATCACGGGATGGACAGGGATTAATCGCGCTTCGTCAGTCGCTTAGGCCACGCGCGGCCGCCCGCGTCCCGGGTCCGACAGCGCCGTCGATGGCCATGGTGTAAAGCCCGCGATCGGCCAGGATCGTCTGGAACGCGATCGCCGTTTCGCGCTCCCAAGGCGGCACCCTGCCATCGACCGAGCCGCGCAGATCGTCGATGTCGACCTCCCCCGTTTCCAGCGCGGCCACATAATCCGCCGCCGCGCGTTGCGGGTTCGCAGGACGTCCGATGCCCTGTTCATAGAGAAACCCACGCGCCGCGATGCCCGCTGGATCGCCCGTCGCGGCCAGTTGCTCGACCCAGCCACCGCGCAGGAAATCGTTCGCCGGAAGGCCCCCGATCTCGCCGGAATAAAGCGCAACAAGATCTTGAATCGCATCGACATTCCCGCTCTGCGCCAGGGGCACCAGAAGGGGCACGGCACGGGACGGATCGGGGATGCCGAGGGCTGCATCCGCCCCGCCCGCGACACCGTCGCCGGTCAGCCATGTCCGGGCGAGGTTGTATTGCGCGAAGGGATATCCGGCCGCCGCCGCCTGCTCCATCAGCGCCACCATCTGTGCCGCATCGCGCGGCACCCCGCGCCCGAGGCGATACATGAAGGCCAGCGTCGCCATACCCGCCGGATCGCCCGCCTCCGCCGCCTGGCGATAGAAGTTCACGGCCTGATCCACATCCTCGCGCACCGGGCGCAGTCCGAAATTGTGGTAGTCCCCCAGCCGCGTCAGCGCGGCCGCGACACCGTTTTCGGCAGCGGTCTCATAGAGCGGAACCGCCTGCCGGTGCCGTCCTGCCGCCTGCGCGGCGGTGGCCATGTGGAAGAACGGCGCGCCCTCTTCGGGCAGCGCTTCGGCGGCCGCGCGGCAGGCTGGCAACGCCTCGCGCAAGGCGGCAAGGGCGTCGCGCTGCGCCTGTTCCGTGGGGAAGTTCTCGGCAGATGGTTCTCCCGCGATTTCAAGGCATTGCACTAACGCCGCCTGGGCCGCAGCGGCGACTTCGGCGGCGGCCCGGGCGGCGGCGGCGCGCTCCTCGGCAAGGGCCTGGATGGCCGCACGCGCCTCGGCAAGGGACGCTTCCCGCGCGGCGGCGGCTTCAGCTTCCGCGGCGGCTTGGGCCGCCACGGCGGCGGCGGCGGCGGCTGCCGCCTCCTCGGCAAGGGCGACCCGCGCCGCCTCGGCCTCGGCCTCGGCTGCGGCTTGCGCTTCAGCCTCGGCGCGGGCGGCTGTTTCTGCCGCCAGCGCCTCGAATGCACTCAGCGCATCGTCCACCGCAGCGGCGCGTTCCGCCGCCTGCGCAGTCTCCGCCGCCTCGGCCTCGGCGCGCGCCCGTGAGGTTTCGGCCAAGGTCTCGAAGGCATCCAGCGCTTGGGCAACGGCAGCGGCACGGTCCTCGGCCCCCGGATCCTCAACCTCGGCCGCGTCCGCCTCGACCTCGGCCGCGTCCGCGTCCGCGTCCGCCTCGACCATGTCCATCGCGGGTTCGGACAGCGACCGGAGCGCTTCCAGCGCCTCCGCCACCGCTGCGGCCCGCTCGGCAGCACCGTCATCGGCCTGCGCCAACGCGCTGCCGGCCCCCAAGGCAAGGACCGGGATCATGCAGATCGAGCGCAAGGCGAATGGCAGCGGCATGGCAGGTAATTCCTCAAGCAAAATCAATCGTGCCCAGGATAGCCAGCGCCCTGCCGCCTGTCGATACCGCAGGTGGCCCGAAGACACAGAAAGCACTGGAAATGCCCCCTTCGCTGGGGCACGGTCGCGGCGACCTTTCTGACCATGGGGACTGGACCGCTGAGCTTACCGCCCGACACGTCTGCGACCGGCGCGCGCGCAGGGGCGTCCGCGCCGCCCGTCCTCGTGGTCGATCTGGACGGTACGCTGCTGCGCTCGGACATGCTCTACGAATGCCTGTGGTCCGCGATGGGTCGCAACGGTTATGCGACGCTTGCCGCCATCGCCGCCCTGCGCGACGGGCGCGCGGCAATGAAGCGGCGTCTGGCGGCCTTGGCCGAGATCGACATCGCCACCCTTCCCTTCGACGCCGAGATCCGCGCCCGCATCGCGGCCTGGCGGGCCGAGGGCGGCCGCACCGCCCTTGTCACCGCCAGCGAGCAGACGCTGGCCGAAGACATCGCCGCCCATCTGGGCCTGTTCGACGAGGTGCATGGCTCGGACGGGCATCGCAACCTGAAAGGCCTTGAAAAGGCACGTTTCTTGCGGGACCGCTTCGCGGACGGCTACATTTATGTCGGGGACAGCCACGCCGATCTGCCGGTCTGGCAGGGCGCGAAACGGGCGATCAGCGTGGGCGCTTCGGCCAAGACCCGCGCCGCCCTCGATGCAGGAGACGTGCCAGCCGAACACCTTGCCCGCGACCCCGTGCCGCGCGCCATCCTGCGCGCCATCCGGCCCCAGCAATGGCTCAAGAACCTGCTGGTCCTGGTGCCGCTGATTGCCGATCCAAGCCACGGCGCCTGGGCCATTGCGCCGATCATCGCGGCCTTTGTCGCCCTCAGCCTTGCGGCATCGGCCGGTTACCTGATCAACGACCTTCTCGACCTCGGCGACGATCGAAGCCACCCGCGCAAACGCCTGCGCCCCTTCGCATCCGGCGCGCTGTCGCCTGCGCTGGGAACAATGGCGATCCCGGTCCTGCTGGCCGTGGGGTTGGGTGTCGCGGCGCTGGCGTCCTGGGCGCTGGCGGGCATCGTCGCGCTCTATTTCTGCGCCACGGTCGCCTATTCCGTGAAGCTCAAGCAGCACACGCTGATCGACATCTGCCTGCTGGCTTTCCTGTTCACGCTGCGCATCATCGCGGGCGGCGTGGCCATAGGCTCCAGCCTGTCGGTCTGGCTGCTGGCCTTCTCCATGTTCATCTTCTTCGCGCTCGCCGCCGTGAAGCGTCTGGCCGAGTTGACCGACAGCGCCGCCGCCGGGCGCGAGACGTCGCGGCGCGGCTATGTCGTGGGCGACCGGCGGATCATCAGCCAGATGGCGATCAGCTCGGGCTATCTCGCCGTGCTGGTCCTTGCGCTCTACGTGGACGAGCCGACGACACAGGCCAAGTTCGGCACGCCCTGGCTGTTGTGGGGCGTCTGTCCGCTGCTGCTGTTCTGGGTCAGCCGCATGGTCCTTGTGGCGGATCGGGGCCAGATGCATGACGATCCGATGGTGTTCTCGATCACCAATCCGACCTCGCGCCTGGTGGTGCTGTTCTGTGCGGCCCTTGTTGTGGGGGCGCTTGCGCTATGACCCGGACGGTCCTCGTGATCCGCTATGTCGCCTTCGCGGTTGTGGCGGTCGTGGTGAACCTTGCGGTGCAGCGGCTGGTGCTGTCGGGCGGGGACGGTGGCGCGTGGTTCGCGGCAGCGCTCGGGGCGGGAACGCTTGCGGGGCTTGTGGTGAAATACGCCCTCGACAAGCGCTGGATCTTCCACGATGCGACGACGGGCGCCGTGGCGCGGGGGCGGCAATTCGGGCTTTATTCCCTGATGGGCATCGCCACGACCTTGATCTTCTGGGCCACGGAAACCGCGTTCTGGGCAATCTGGGGCACCGATCTGGCGCGCGAGATCGGTGCCGTGATCGGCTTGGCCGTGGGCTACATCACCAAGTTTCAACTTGACCGCCGCTTCGTCTTTCGCGGTGTCGCCCCATGAGCGTCCTGCGCGGCTGGGGCCGTTTTTCCTGCGCGGAATGCCATGTCGTGACCGCCCGGTCCGAGGAAGATGCACGCGAAGCCGTGTTGGCGGCCCCCCTGATCGCGCGCGGCAACGGGCGATCCTACGGAGACAGCGCGATCAATCCCGGCTTGACGCTCGACATGACGGGCATGGACCGGATGCTGTCCTTCGACGACGGCGTGCTGGTGGCCGAAGCCGGCGTGCTTCTGGGTGACGTCATCCAAACCTTCCTGCCGCGCGGCTGGTTCCCGATGGTCACGCCCGGCACGAAATATGTCAGCCTCGGCGGTGCGATCGCGGCGGATGTCCATGGCAAGAACCACCACGTCGACGGCTCGTTCCGGGCCTGCGTGGACTGGATCGACCTGATTGGGCCGGACGGGGCGGTGCAGCGTGTCGGCCCGGGCGATGACCTGTTCGACTGGACCCTTGGCGGCATGGGGCTGACCGGCGTTATCCTGCGCGCGCAGATCCGGCTGCGCCGGGTGGAAACAGCGTGGATCATGCAGGAAACCCGCGCCTTCACATCGCTGGACGAAACTCTGCGCGCTTTCGAAGAATGCCACGACGCCCCCTATTCGGTCGCGTGGATCGATTGCTCGGACGGGCCGCACCATGGCCACGCGCTGCTGCTGCTCGGGCGCCATGCGGTCCCCGCCGACCTGCCGTCGCGCCGCGCGCCGCTCGAGACGCGCCACAAGCGCAAGCTGACCGTGCCCTTCGGCGTGCCCTTCCTGTTCCGCGGCCTGTGGCTGCGCGCGCTGAACGGGATCTTCTGGCGGCGCGGGGCGAAGCGGGCGGGGCACACGCTGGTGGATTGGGACAGTTATTTCTATCCCCTCGACGGCCTGCAGCACTGGAACCGTCTCTACGGGCGGCGCGGCTTCGTGCAGTTCCAATGCGCCCTTCCGCCGGACCGCGCGGCCAAGGGCCTGAAGGCGCTGATGGATGCCATCGCCGCCGCGCAGACCGGATCGGTGCTGTCGGTGCTGAAACGGTTCGGGCCGCAATCGGGACCCATGTCCTTCCCGATGCCCGGTTACACGCTGGCCCTCGACTTCCCGGTCAATGACCGGAGCCTTGCCCTGATGGACGACCTCGACGCGATCACCCTGGCCCATGGCGGCCGGTTCTACCTGGCCAAGGACGCGCGGATGCGGGCCGAAACGGCACAGGCCGATCCCCGTGCCTTGTCCTTCGCCGAAATGCGCGCAAGGACCGGGCTGGCCGGGCACTTCACCTCGCTGCAATCCGAAAGGTTGGGACTATGACCACTGACACCGGGACCACCACGAAGGGCCCCGTCCTGATCCTTGGCGCGAAGTCCGACATCGCGCGCGCCATCGCCCGCAGCTTTGCCGGGGCCGGGCATCCGATCCAGCTTGCGGCCCGCGATTGCCCCCGGCTGGAAGATGACGCGCGCGACCTGCGCACCCGCTTCGGCGTGACGATCAGCCTGCATGAATTCGACGCGCTGGCCGGCGACACCCACGCGGCCTTCGTGGCCGGGCTGGACCTGCCGCACGTGGCGATCTGCGCCGTGGGCGCGATGGGAGACCAGACCCAAAGCGCCGCCGACCCGCTCTCCGCCGCCCATGTGATCCGCACCAACTTCGAAGGCCCGGCCTCGATCCTCGCCCATCTCGCCAACGCGATGGAGGCTCGCGGATCCGGAACCCTTGTCGGCATCTCGTCTGTCGCGGGCGATCGGGGGCGGGCCTCGAACTATGTCTACGGATCGGCCAAGGCGGGGTTTACCGCCTTCCTGTCCGGCCTGCGCAACCGGTTGCAGCCGTTGAATGTGCATGTGGTGACGGTGCTGCCGGGCTTCGTGCGAACCGCGATGCTGGACGGGATGGAGACCCCCGCACCTCTGACCGCCGATCCGCAAGAGGTCGGCGCAGCCGTCCTGAAGGCGGTCAACACGCGGCGCAACGTGATCTACACCCGGCCGATCTGGCGCATCGTGATGGCCGTGATCCGCGCCATCCCCGAGCCGATCTTCAAGAAAACGTCTCTCTAGGGCGATTCTTCTGCGCAAATCCGCGCAACGGTGCGCGCGGTTGGCAAGAATCCGCGCAACATGCAATGGGCGGAAGGTATCATCCAGCGGCCGTGTTGCCAGTTTAACACTTCCGGCATAGGGCTGGTTTAGAACCAAGGGACAGATCTACGCGGAAGGCACCGCGTATTCAAAAAAGGGGCAGTGCCTCAAGATGAACGGGACGGTAATCGCGCGGGCCATTGCCCGACGCGCCACGCATATGGCGCAAATGGCCTCTGGCGCTTTCGAGCGGCCCGAAGGCGTCATGGCCATGGTGCTGGCCTCGACCATCATGACATCGATCTGCGGATACGTGGTCATTTCCAACGCGCTCGACGCGCAGAATGCTGGTCGCCCGGCTGTCGAACTGGCCGCGTCACCGGCGCCCCGGACCGCAGCCGATCGCAGCTATCCCGCGCCGGAGGTTTTCGACACCACCGTATCGGTCGCCATCGACCGTGGGCCCGGCACCCGCCAGGCGCCAGCACTTGCTCCCACGCTTGCTCCAGTGGCACCCATCGTAGCGGCCTCCGAAGCGCCCCAAGGCGCGCCCGACGTCCCGATCCGGATCATCGCAGGCCGCCCCCCGGTGGAGGCGCAACCCCGCCCCGGTGGCGAACCGGTCGCCGTGGACCCCGTGCCGGAAATGGAAATCGTGATCATCGCGCGGGGCCTTTCCATCGACCGCGCGCGCAACCTGCCCCGTCCTGCAACACGCCCCGAGGGCACGACAACGCCGGCCTGGCCGGATGCGGTGACCGGGCCGCACACCTCGTCGCTTCTGGCCGCCGTCAGCCCGCGCCCGACCCTGCGCCCCGACAACCTCGTGGTCCGCGCCGCCGCCAGACCCGAGGCGATCGACATCGAAGTCGCCCGCGCCGAAACGCCCGAAACATTGGGCGGGATTGGTGAATCGCCGCGCGGCCCCATCTTCGGCGGCGCGATCGGCGATTGTTCCTCCGGCCTGACCCGCGATATCCCGCGCCGTCCGCGCAATGCGCGTGGCGGGGCCGCCGTCATGGCCGGCGTCGGAAACGGCTCGGGCTCGGGGCGCGACAACGCGCTGGTGCAAGAAGCGTTAAGCGGGAACGTCCCCGATTTCCTGCGCCAGTTGCACCCTGTCACCTTCAACGGAACCGTTGGCGGCCGCCGGGTCGAGGTCACGATCTGCGTGACCCCGGATTACCTCGCCGTCGGGTCCGATGCCGACAATATCCGCGTGCCCCTCGGCCTTCCCGCGGCCCTGCGCGTGGCGGATGCGTTCGACATGATGTTGCCCACGACCACCATGGTCGATGCGATCTACCGGCAGGCCGATGTGCGTGTCGCGCCATCCCCGATGGAGCCGAATTCCTCGATGTCCTCGACCAGCTATTTCGTGACCCACGACCAGACGCTGGACGCCCAGTTCGCCCGGGCCGGCGCGCGTCAGGGCGTGCTGGTGGCCGGCCACAAGAAGGACCTCGTGCTGGCCAACCGCCTGTCGCGCAATCCGGGCCGGGTGGCGATCTACGGCTGGCACCGCACCAACGGCGCGGCGATCCAGCCGCTGTCGACGGTCCATGGCGAATACTACGCCGATTATTCCCACGGAATCCGGCTGGTCAGCCGCACCGCCTATGTCGACGGTCGCGCGGTCGACCTGCGGGAATTGCTGACCGATGAACGTTATGCCGGGTTCCTGAATTCGGACGGCGCACTAACCGGGGCGACCGTTCGGCTGGCATCGCTGTAACGTCGGGCGACAAGCATCTGCGCGGAAACGAAAAACGGCGCCGCGCGGGCGCCGTTTCCCATTTGAGGCGACGGGGGATGCGACGCCTGTCTGCCCCCACCCGCCCTATCGCACGTCCCGGAAACACCGGAAGCCGAGGTGATAGTTGCGATGGCTCGCCGTCGACAAGATCCGCGTGCCGTGCCAGAAGGGCGCCCGCCAGCGCGACCAATGCTCATGCGCGCGGATCGTGTCCCAGATGAACCACGAACCCTTCATCTCGGTCACACCCAGCGTCGTCGACCCGCGCGAGGCCATCTGGTCCTCGGCCAGGGGCAGGTTCATGTGCTCGGCCGCATTGCCGTCGATGTCGAACACGCCAAGTGGCGACTGGCACGCCGGGAAGCTGCCTGCCGGATAGGTATTGGACCCGCACCCGGTGAAGCTGCCGCCATTGCACGAGGCGGTCTTGAACGAACCCGTCGCGCAGACCCCCGAGCGCCAGGCGCCGATCGAATAGGTGCCCGAGGTGTTGGCATAGCGCGCATTGTGATAGTTTCGGATCGTGTTGACCGCCGCCGACAAGCCCATGCCCCGCACCTGGTCGAACGGGTAATCCGGCGGCAGCAACTGCCCGGCCGAGGCACCTTCCCATTCATGGGCATCCCCGATGCGCCCGCCCTCCGCCGCGCAAAGCGCCACGGCCTCGTTCGCCTGCACCCAGACCACCGGGTAAACCATCGGGATGTTCGGATATTCGAACATGTCCGCGCAAACCGTCGCGTCCCGCGGGCTTTGCGTTTCGGGATCGTAAAGCGGCACCATGTAGGGCCCGCCGCAAATCCGTTCGAACTCACGGTTGCGATAACTTTCCTGCACCTGCCGCACGGTGCCGCCGATCCGCGCCGCCGCTTCCTCGGGCGTCAAGGGATGCTGGGTGACGGCCGGATTGCCTTGCCCCATCCAGCCATTGGGCGAATTGGCGAAGATCTGGCGCACGCGGCCGATCTCGGCATTCGACAGGCCGCGGATCTGCTGCATCTGCTGGAACATCAACTCGTTGCGCTCGGCCAGGGATTGCGCCTGCGCCATGCCTGCGCCCAGAACCAGCGCTGTCGCGGCCAGTGTGGCCCTGAATGCCTTCGAGATATCCATCATTGCCTCCGCAGAAGGTAAAAGAAGTCGCGATTGTCGGGCGCACCGACGAAGCGCGCGGTGGCGCCATTGTCCGGATCGGCTCCCGCCATGCCCGAGACGAGGTGCTGGACATCCATCTCATCGCCTCCATCCTCGCCATGGATGTAAAGCGCCATGTAGGTGTGCTCCTGGCTGTTCATGTCCAGCAGCATGGCGTAATCGCATTGGTAGGCTTGGAACGTGCGCGCCATCGCGGAGGGCGTCGCCGTTGAGAAATAGGCGTAAATCAGGAATTGACGCCCTTCGACCGTGCGCATGCAGGCACCTCCGCGCAGGGTGCGCAGGACGGCATTCGCGTCGCCCGACCAGTTGCCGCCCCCCCACGAGGTGACCCGCGCGCCCGGCACGCCATGCTCTATGATCGCCACACCGTTCTGCCGCGCCATCACGAGGTTGGGCAACAGGGCCGCATCCTCCTCCGACCAGGTGCGCATGTTCACCTCGCCGTCGAGTGTCACATACAGCGTCGCGAGGTTCGGCCACAGCCGCGAAAGCAGCACGCCATTTTGCATGAAGCCATAATGGTGGCCGTAGTTGAACGTCGCATAATCGCCGAAACGCCAGGCGCCGTGGTCGCGCTTGAAGCCGCCGGTGAACGTCGCCGCCAGCCGTTCCACGAAGGCCGGGTTCAGCATGCCGGTCCGCACCAGCGGGTCTGTGCGGTTGAAGCCATCCGGCCCCGGTCCCTGCCCGTGGCGGTTCTGCGGCCGCGACGACCATTCAAGGCCGGGATGGTCGGTGCCGAGTTCATAACCGATGTCGAACCGCGCCATGTCAAAGGCGACAAGGTAGACGTCCGCACGGCTTTCGATCCCGTCGAGACCATTCGCGCCGGGGATCTGGAACACCTCGTTGGCGACCATGCCGGGCTGCATCACGGAAGCATAGATGCCGGGGCTGTCCTCCACCTCGTACCATGCGCCTGCGGTCATCGACCCCGCATCGGTCCCGATCAGTTCGAACCCCATGTAGGGGCGCATGTTGGGTGTATTGCTCAGCAGCGCATGGCCCAGAAGCTCGACGCCGTCGATCTCTTCCAGTTCCTCCTCGCCCTCGGACGAGACCATGAAGGCATCCTCGAAGAAGGCGCCCTTGATCAGGTTCACGATGGATTCGCCGAAGATCACGTTGTCCCGCAGAAATTCCGCCACCGCCTCGCGGGTGGTGCGGCTGCCGGATACGGGATTGCGCACGAACAGACTCCAGTCGCAGACCGGCGCGAAGGGCAGCGAGCTTTGCTGCGCCTCCTCCAATTCGCCATCGTCCCACGGTGAACAGGCGAAACTGTCGCCATCGGTTTCCAGCAGAAGTGCCGGCCCGTCTTCGTCGATCAGCGAGACAGCCCAGGTCGCCGACTCGGCATTCTCGAAATGCACGAAACGGGACCGTTCGCCTTGCGGCGCGATCTCAAGCACGAACCACGAGTTCACGTTGGGGTTCATCGAGGTCAGCGTGAAGGTCGTTCCATCCCCTCCGGTCAGGACCTGGCTGTTGCGAAAGGGCTGCATCGCCATGATGGAGCCAGGCACGTTCGTCCTCAATTGCGCAAGTTGAGCGTCGATCACGGCCTGATCCGGCAGACCGATTCCCTGCGCCATGGCCCGGGATGTCGGAACCGTTGTGAAAAGGACGGCGGAAAATGCGAGAAGGAGGGCAAAAGGTCGAACTTTGGGCAGCAAATGAAGCTCCATGGGTAAATGCGGGTCCAGACAATGGGTCGAGTGCAGACAGGAAGAATTTCACTTGAGATTTTGCAGTAAAGCGCCCGGTGACGCAACGGCGCAGGGGGCATTCGCCATATCCATAGGGAAAATGGCGGAACGTCACCCGGAACGGGCTATGACCCGGGAGCGCAATCAATAGGCCTCGGCGGATAACCGCGACACAGCAACTTCTTCGATCACTTTAACCGGCTGTTAACCACAGCATGTCCTACGCTACACATGCAGGGCCAGGACAGAGCGACATTTCATCCGTGGGCCTGACAGGGACAAGCGCGAACGAGGGGCCTGACATGGGGACGCGACGCATCGAGACATTCGGAAGGGCCGTCGAGGAGGGCCCCTCTACCATCGCCGAGGGGACACAAAAAAGTTTCCCGAACGAGGGTCGTGATAGCATCCCCGACCTCCCGCCGACAGGCGACGGGCGGGCGGCATTCGACCATGCCCTGCGTGCCGCGCTGAACGACGGACGGATCGCCGCCGCCCGGTCCCTGGTTTCGGATGCGGAAGCAGTGTTGGGCGTGCACGAAGCTTCTGGCCGTTCGGGCACATCGGGGGGGGCGGTGTCGGTTCTGTCCCGGCCGGATTTGGCATTGGCGAAGGCCCGCATCGCCCTTGCAACGGGCGATACCGTCGCGGCCCATGCGATCCTTGTCCAGGCAATCGAAACCCATCCCGATGCTCCGGCCCTGCGCGCCTTGATGACCGAGGCCATGCTCGCCACCGGCCGTGCCACCGACATCCGGCCCGTCCTGCACCACCTGGGCCGGAAACCGACGCTGCCGGACGCACCTCTGGACGAAGCCTCCCAGGCACAGGCCGGTGACATCAAGCGCTGATCCTCCGCCCGTGCCGCGGCGCATTCGCCGGCTCAAAAGAAATCCGGTGCCTGTATCGCGCCGCCCACGCCGGTCGCCCGATCCCGTCCCGGTCTGTCGGGGCCATCGAGGCAGGCAAGTCTGACTGCTTCGAGCGTGACGCCGCGCCCGAGGGTGTCCTTGCGCAAGGCGGCCGTCTGGCCTGCGCGCAACTGCTCGGCGCCGTTGCGACTCAGGATACGCAGCGCGCCGAGCGCCTGCCGCAGGTGGTCCATGTCCTGCAACTGCGCCAGGCTGGCCATTGCAATCGGACCTTCGGCACCGGCGATATCGCCAAGCAGAGCGTCGAGACGCGTCGCGACATCCTCCAGCCGCCCGGTTTCCGTCGCCACATTGCCCAGAAAGGTCGCGACGTCGATGGTGTCGTCTCGCACCATCAAAGCGGCCCGACCACGCGCTCGATGCACGCCTTCAGGGCGGTCGGCGAGAACGGCTTCTTCAGGAAGTTGTTCATTCCCAACTGCTTGCCGCGATCGATCACGGCCGCATCCGTGGTGCCGGTGATCAGGATGAACCCCGTGCGGGCCGTCCCCTGGTTGGAGCGGAGCACTTGCAGCAATTGCAGTCCGTCCATCCCGGGCATGTTGTAGTCCGAAATCACCATGTGAACCGGCGCCGTCGACATCTTCTGAAGCGCGGCCGTTCCGTCGGCACAATGGTCGATGGACCCGATGCCCATCCATTCCAGTGCCTGAATGATGAGTCCCCTGCTGGTCGACATGTCATCGACCACGAGAACCCGCAGCATGTCTTTCGTGCTCATCGGAATGTCCCCCTAGTGTGTAAGTTGGTATTGGGTGACGCCGCAGGATCTGAGGCGGTCCGTTGCAGGGCCGGTCACCCGTTCGGAGTGCCCTATCATCAGGTGTCCGCGGGGTTGAAGGACTGCGGCGAAACGTGGCCAAAGCGATTGCTGGGTCTCGGTCGAGAAGTAGATCACCACGTTGCGGCAGAAAATGACGTCGAACTTGCCTTGCATCGGCCAGGGTTGTTGCAGGTTCAACTCGGCGAACTGGACGAGAGCGCGAAGCTTCGGGGAAACCTCGAACAGGTCGTCCTGTCCCGCGACGGATTCCATGTTCTTGGCGATCAGGGGATGGGCCGCGCGATCCTGCGGCGGCACCCGGTAGTGTCCCGTCCGTCCGGTCGCAAGAACGTTGCGGTCGATATCGGTGGCCAGAATGCGGAAATTGACGGTGTCGAGGGCCGGGAAGACCGCAAGCGCTGTCATGGCGATCGAATAGGGCTCTTCCCCCGACGAACAGCCTGCCGACCAGATCCGGACGCGTCCGCCGGATTTCGCCTTGGCGACAAGGTCCGGCAGGATCGCATCGCGCAGCTGGTCGAAATGATGCCCTTCACGAAAGAACCGCGTCACGTTTGTCGTGAGCAGAAGGATCATTTCCTGCAGTTCCGCCTTGCCATCCGGTCCGCTCAGCAGCGCGCAATATGTTTCGAAATCCGGCAGCCCCAGGTTCCGCAACCGCCGCGACAGGCGCGAGACGGCCAGCCCCTTCTTCGCTTCGGTCAGGACGATGCCGGTTTCATCGCGCAACAGCCGGGCCAATGCGCCGAAGGCGGCATCGCCGATCACCTGGCGAGAGGATGACGGGGTCGTTGTTGCGGCATTGGCCTGCATCATGCAGCTTCCAGCCCGGCGCGCGGCACGACGCGGGACAGGTCCAACCGACGGATCATGCGATCCTCGACCAGCACGACGCCCGATATGAAGGCCTTGACCTGATCCGAGACCATGTCCGGCACCGCATGCATCGCCGCTTCGGACACGGCGAGGATGTCAGACACCACATCAGCCAGCAGCCCGATGGTCTGGCCATCCACGACCGTGATGATGATGACGTGGCGGGCGCAAGGATCCGTCGGTCCGAAACCGAGCCTGTCGGACAGGTCGACCACCGGCACCACCGAGCCGCGCAGGTTGATGACGCCTTTCACATAGCTTTGCGCATGCGGCAGGGTCGTGGTCTCCGTCCAGCCCCGGATTTCGCGGACCGACATGATGTCGAAGCAGAAATCCTGCCCGGCGACACGGAACGCCACGACTTCCTGATCGCCCAACTTGGACTTTGCGTCATGCTGTGACAAGGTTCTCTCCTTCCACGGGGTCAGTATGGGGTGGGCGGCCAAGGCTGACCGGCACCGGTGCTATGCCACCCACGATCCCTTCGGGATCGACGATCAGCGCAATTCGGCCATCGCCAAGGATCGTCGCGGCGGCGATCCCATCGACCTGGGTGTAATTGGTCTCGAGACTCTTGATCACGACCTGGCGTTGATCCTGCAGACCATCGACAATCAGGGCGCAGCGCCGCTCCGTTTCCGTTTCGATCACCAGCAGGACATGATCCGTCAGATCGACAGGTGTCTCGCGGAACCCGAAGATCGCGCCAAGATCGGCAAGCGGAACAAGGCCCTCCCGGATCGACAGGACGCGGCTGCCGCATCCGATCGTGTGGATCTGGGCGGTGCTGGGTTGCAGCGTTTCCTGGATCGCCGTGATCGGAACGACCATGGTTTGCCCCGCGACCTCGACCACCATGCCCTCAAGAACCGCCAGAGTCAGGGGCAGGCTGATGGAGAACACAGTACCTTTCCCAAGCTCCGACGAAATCGACATGCGCCCGCCCAACGCATTGATCTCGCTGCGCACCACGTCGAGGCCAACGCCGCGGCCGGACAGTTCGGATACTTCGTCTTTCGACGAGAAGCCGGGCATGAACAGCAGCGCATCGATCTCGGCCGCGTTCAGGATGGCGCCCGGGGCGACCAGCCCCTTGTCCTCGGCCAGCTTGCGAACCTTCTCGCGATTGATGCCGCCCCCGTCATCGGACACTTCGATGATCACGCGGCCGGACCGATGGGCTGCGGACAGCGTGACGGTGCCTTCAGGGTTCTTGCCCGCTTGCCGACGCTTTTCCGTGGCTTCCAGGCCATGATCCACAGCGTTACGGATCATGTGGTTGAGCGGGTCGACAAGGCGTTCAAGCACGGTCTTGTCGACTTCGGTGGTTTCGCCCTTCATCACCAACCGCACCCGCTTGCCCGTCAGGGAGCTGGCGTCCCGGATCGTCCGGGCCATCCGCTGGAACAGGGGCTTCACCGGTTGCGCCCTGATGGCCATGACCCCTTCCTGGATTTCACCGGCCAGTTGTTTTAGTCCGTCCAGTTCCTGGAGCACATCGTTGCCCGTGGGCAGATCCAGCATGCCGACCGCCTGGGACAGCATGGCTTCCTTGATGACCAGTTCGCCGACGAGGTTGATCAACTTGTCGACCCGTTCGAAATCGACCCGAATGGTTTGCGGAGAGGCCGGGCCCGTGACGCTGGGTGACGCACCGGGCTTGCCGGACCCGACCGTTGCGCCCGGTGCGTCTTCCGGCGTCCCGACGCGTGGCTCGGCGATGGGATCGGCCAGAGATGCGGGGAAACTGTCCGGGGCTTCAAATGCGTCGGGCACATTGCTTCTTGCCACCGTGGCGCCTGGGTTCGGCAGGACGGGACCGACATCAGGGCCCACCAGGGGAAGGATGCTGACGCTCGCGCAATCAGACACGAAATCGAAAACATCCCGGATCACGTCTTCGGCGACCTCGGTCTCCAGCTCGATGGTCCATGCCATGGTCGACATCGAGGCGTCCAGCGCCGACAGGGGCGGCACATCGGCGGTGTCCGCCGCAATCGACGTTGTCCCGAACCGATCCAGTGCCCGGAACAGGAGGGCCGGTTCGTTGCCGCTGCTGAACAACTCCGGATCAGCTGTGAAGGAAATGGTGAACCCCTGGCGGGCCGCCGCCATCGGCGTGGGTTCCGGGCCGCCGAATGCGCCAAGGTCGAGGGTCATCGGAACGAAGGTTTCGGCGGCGTCCGACACCTCGTCCCGAGTCCCGTTGACCGGCCCGATCACGGCATCCAGCTGTTGGCCGAGCAACTGCGCCTGTTCACTGTCGACGGGCTGATCGCTGCGTGCCGCGGCTACCAGATCGGACAGGTGATCACCGCAATGCTGGAACAGCGCCAGCAACGCGTCGGTGGACTCCGACTTGCCCGACCGAACGCGATCCAGCGCTGTTTCGAAATGGTGGGCAAAGGCGACCAAAGCGTCGAGTCCGAACGCCCCCGCGCCGCCCTTGATCGAATGGACGGCCCGAAAGATCACGTGAATCGTCTCGGCGTCGGCTGCGTCGTCGAGCATCTTGCCGAAGCCGTCATGCATGGCTTCCAGAAGCTCCTCGCATTCCTCGAAGAACGAGGCGCGGAACTCGTCGGGTCCGGCGGCGGTCATTCCCGGCCCTCCGTGTTTGCGACACGCTCGATTGCCCAGACGAGCCTTTCATCGTCGAAAGGCTTGACGATCCACCCCGTGGCGCCTGCCTGTCGGGCACGGGCGCGCAGTTCGGGCGCGCTTTCCGTCGTCAGCACGAGGATCGGCACCACCCGGTTTCGATCCAGCTTGCGCGCCGCCTCGATGAACCCGAACCCATCGAGATTGGGCATGTTGATATCGGTGATGACGACATCCGGGTCGGTGGCCGCGAACCGCTCCAGCCCGGCCTCGCCGTCTTCCGCGAGGTCGACGGAATATCCGACACGTCCCAAGGCTGCGCTCAGCAGGTTTCGCATCGTGCGTGAATCGTCGATGGCCAGCACAGTCAAACTCATTGTGCATGCTCCATGTTGGGGATGCTCGAAAGCTCGGCGCCCGTCGCGGCCAGATCGACGCCCAGTCCGATTGCCGCTGCCGCGAGTGCGGGGCTCACCGGATGAATGTGGAATGCCGTCGCGTCTTCCTGCCACTGCCGTTGCGCCGAAATCAGGACCTGCATGCCGAGCGCGCCGACGAAGGCAACCGCGCTGCCATCCACCCGCAACGGCGCGCCGCGCAGGGCCAGAAGGTCTGCCGCAAGGGGGGGCGCGGCCGCACTGTCGAGATGTCGGCTCAGGCTGTAACACTCGGTCATGGCGTCGCTCCTCTTACACTTCCACGGCTTCGCAACACCCTCTGGGTGCACGCATCGGAAGCACGATAAAGGTCCGGTGCAGACCGGATTGCCGGGAGGATTACGGAGTGGAAATGAAGGCGGGGTTAACGCCCGGGTCTTTTCCGCGGAGGGTTTATCGGAGGGTCAAACGGCCCCTGCGGACCGCCGGAAACCGAAGAGGCTTTGTTAATCATTTGATCCTAGGACAGGGGCAAGCAGGCCGAATTCCGAAGCCGCAATCCACTGCGGAATGGATCGGTCGATGGCAACAAGGGACGGATGAACGTGCGCGCAAAGCCCCCCCCCTACCGGACGATGCTGATCGCCACGGATACCGCGACAGGTCCGGCACTTGCGGCGGAGTTGAAGCGGGACGCGCGGATCATCCTCGAGGGGACCTTCCAGTCGCTGACAGCCGCGTATTCCCCCGCCGAAAGCCGTCCTCCCGATCTGGTCATCTGCACGCGTGACGTAACCGAACAGCCTGAATTCGCAATGTTCGATGCCCTTCTTGATACGGTCGGCTGCACGGTGATAAAATTGCCCGTCGGAGGCGGCGCGGCTCTGGTCCTGCGCGCGCTCGGTCTACCTCCGCCCGCTCCGGTCGCGGCTGCCGTCGGTTCGGGCGGCGCGCGCACCGGACTTGCTCCTATGGGCCTTTTGCGCACGGGACCGCAACGGCTGGTTGCGATCGGATCGTCGACCGGCGGCATCGAAGCCCTGTCGCAGATCCTGAAGGCCTACCCGGAAGACTGCCCGCCGACCGTCATCGTGCAGCATATCAAGCCTGAATTCCTCGACAGCGTGGTCGCCCGCCTCGACGCCGTGTGCCCCGCCACGGTGCTGGCTGCGACGGACGACTTGAAGCTGACGCCCGGCAGGGTCGTCTTCGCCCCGGGCCGGCCGGTGCATCTCGAAATACAACCGACATCCTTGCGCTGTCGCCTCGGTGACGGGCCGCTGGTCTCGGGCCATCGCCCCTCCGTCGACCGCCTGTTCCAAAGCGTCGCCGCCCTGAAAAGCCGGGCCGTCGGTGTGTTGCTGACCGGCATGGGCCGCGATGGTGCGACGGGTCTGGGCGACATGCGCCGCGCGGGGGCCTGGACCATCGCGCAGGACGCCGCAACCTCCACCGTCTACGGAATGCCCCGCGTCGCCCATGAGGAAGGGGCGGTCTGCGAAGTCCTGCCACTGCCCCGGATCTGCCGCGCGATCCTGAACGCCGCACGCATCTCATCGGAGGTCGCCTCGTGATCCTTGTCACCGATCCACGCACGCTCCACGTCATGCAGGGGCAATTGCGCCTGTCGGAAAGCCCCGATGACGTGCTGACCAGCATCCTCGGCTCCTGCGTCGCTGCCTGCGTGCGCGATCCGGTCATGCGCATCGGCGGCATGAACCACTTCCTGCTGCCCGGAAAGGACCCGCGCGACAGCGGCAATGTCCGCTACGGCGCCCGCAGCATGGAGGATCTGATCAATGGCCTGCTCCGGCGCGGGGCCGATCGGCGCCGACTGGAGGTGTGGCTCTTCGGAGGCGCAAATGTCATCGGCGCCAATACCGGCATCGGCGCCGCGAACGGCGCATTCGCCTGTGATTTCGTGCGCGATGAAGGCTTCAGCCTGATGGGCACCGATCTGGGCGGAACACGGGGGCGCCGCGTGAAGTTTCACCCTTATTCCGGGGCCACGGAAGTGTCGTTGATGGACTCCGCGCCTGTCGAAAAGCCCGCGCCGCAGAAGGTTCCGCGCCACGAGATCGAACTGTTCTAGGACCCGATCCGGCCCAACCCGGACTTCAACCGCGACCTTGCGCGACCCGGCGCGCGGCCACCCTGCCCCCCCCCGGCGCGGCTTGGCGCCGGATACCCCCGCCTTGGCCCCGGCTGGGGCACCAACACCGCCGCCGCCGCCACTGGCCACCGCCCACAAACCACCACCCCCGGCCGCCGCCACCTTCGACAGCGCGCCTCGGAAGAGGTGCTCCGCCCTGCGCCCATGCAATCAGACAATGCCCCTCCCACTGGCCCCCGCGCCCCACCGTGGACCTACCCGATCCTCGGAATTGGCCCTACCGCTTTCGGACCCTCTCGGCTCAATGACCCGCAAACGGGACGCCGTGGGGGCGTTCGCGTGCGGGAGAATAGCCGATGAGAATGACCACCGAGGAAGCCTTCGTCAAAACCCTGCAACGCCACGGGATCGAACACGCCTTCGGGATCATCGGTTCGGCCATGATGCCGATCTCGGACCTGTTCCCGCGCGCCGGGATCACGTTCTGGGATTGCGCCCACGAAGGCTCGGCCGGGTTCATGTCCGACGGCTACACCCGCGCCACCGGCAAGATGTCGATGATGATCGCACAGAACGGCCCCGGCCTCACCAATTTCGTCACCGCCGTGACAACCGCCTACTGGAACCACACGCCCCTTCTGCTTGTGACCCCGCAAGCCGCCAACAAGACCATCGGCCAGGGCGGTTTCCAGGAGGTGGAGCAGATGGCGCTGTTCCAGGATATGGTCGCCTACCAGGAGGAAGTCCGCGATCCCACCCGCGTGGCCGAGGTCCTGGCCCGCGTCATCTCCCAGGCCCGGCGCCTGTCCGGCCCGGCCCAGATCAATATTCCCCGCGATTTCTGGACCCAGGTGATCGACATCACGATCCCCGACCCGATCGAATTCGAACGCTCGCCGGGTGGCGAAACCTCGGTCGCGAAGGCCGCCGACCTGCTGTCCTCCGCCGCCAATCCCGTCATCCTGAACGGCGCGGGCGTGGTCCTGTCCGAGGGCGGGATCGCTGCCTCCATTGCGCTGGCCGAACGGCTCGATGCGGCCGTTTGCGTTGGCTACCAGCACAACGACGCCTTCCCCGGCTCCCACCCGCTCTTTGCAGGGCCGCTTGGCTATAACGGATCGAAGGCCGCGATGGAACTGATCCGCGACGCCGATGTCGTGCTCTGCCTCGGCACCCGGTTGAACCCCTTCTCCACCCTGCCCGGCTATGGCCTCGACTACTGGCCACAGGACGCGAAGATCATTCAGGTCGACATCAACCCCGACCGGATCGGCCTGACAAAGAAGGTCACCATCGGCATTGTGGGCGACGCGGCCAAGGTGGCGCGCGGCATCCTGCGCGGCCTTGACGACACGGCGGGCGACGACGACCGGGACGCGCGCCGCGCGCACATTGCCCAGAAGAAATCGGCCTGGGCGCAGGAGTTGACCTCGATGACCCACGAGGATGACGATCCCGGCACCACCTGGAACGAACGCGCCCGCGCCGCCAAGCCCGACTGGATGAGCCCCCGCATGGCGTGGCGCGCGATCCAGCAGGCGCTCCCGCGCGACGCGATCATTTCCAGCGATATCGGCAACAACTGCGCCATCGGCAATGCCTATCCCGATTTCGACGCGGGACGGAAATACCTCGCGCCCGGCCTGTTCGGCCCGTGTGGCTACGGCCTGCCCTCCATCGTCGGCGCCAAGATCGGCTGCCCGGACGTGCCGGTCGTGGGTTTCTCGGGCGACGGCGCCTTCGGGATCGCGGTCAATGAACTGACGGCCATCGGGCGTGGGCCATGGCCCGCGATCACCCATATCGTGTTCCGCAACTACCAGTGGGGCGCAGAGAAGCGGAACTCGACGCTCTGGTTCGCGGACAATTTCGTCGGCACGGAGCTGGACGAACAGGTCTCCTATGCCGGGATCGCGACGGCCTGCGGGCTGAAAGGCGTCGTGGCGCGCACGATGGACGAGCTGACCGAGGCGCTTGGCACCGCCATCCGCGACCAGATGGACAACGGCCTGACCACGCTGATCGAGGCGATGATCAACCAGGAACTGGGCGAGCCGTTCCGCCGCGACGCGATGAAGGCCCCGGTGGCCGTGGCGGGCATCGACCCCGCCGACATGGTGCCCCAGCGGGTCGCCTGATGGGCTGGCACCTGGCGGTCAATGCCGGGTCGTCGTCGCTGAAGCTGGCCGCCTTCGGGCTGGACGGCACGGCGCAGGCCAGCGTTCGGCTGGCAGAGATGTCCGTCGCCGATCTCGGACGCGACGCCCTGTCGGAGGCCATCGCGCGCCTGCACCAGTCCGGCCCACCTGTCGCCACCGGGCACCGGGTCGTGCATGGGCTGGACCGGACCGCACCGGCACGTCTGGATGCCGCCACGCGCGCGGTCATCGCGCGCGCCGCCGGTTTCGCGCCCCTGCACAACCCGCCAGCCCTGCGGGTCATCGACCTCTGCGCCGATCTGTTCCCCGGGACGGCGCAGGTAGCCTGCTTCGATACCGCCTTCCACGCGGGCAACCCGCGCGTCGCGACGACCCTGCCGATCCCGGCGTCCCTGCGCGATGCCGGGCTGCGGCGCTATGGCTTCCACGGGCTGTCCTATGCCTCGGTCGTGCGGCGGTTCACCGGGGTGACCGGCCAAGCCCTCCCGCGCCGTCTTCTCATCGCGCATCTTGGTGCCGGGGCGTCGATGGCGGCGGTTCTGGACGGGCGCGGCCACGCCACCACGATGGGCTTTTCGCCGATGGACGGTTTGCCCATGGCGACGCGGGCGGGCGCGATGGATCCCGGCGTGATCTTCCACCTGATGCGGCAGGGCCACGCCCCCGACGCGGTGGAACGGATGCTCAACCGCGACAGCGGGTTGCTGGCGCTTGGCGGCACGCCGTCGATGAAGGACCTGTTGGCGCGGGACGACGACGCCGCGCGCTTCGCCGTGGCGCATTACATCCACTGGGCCACGCGCCACGCCGGCGCCTTGTGCGCCGCGATGGGCGGCATCGACGCCATGGTCTTCACCGGCGGCGTGGGAGAGAATGCCGCGCCGATCCGCGATGGCATCGCCACCGGGCTGGCCTGGGCCGGGCTCGATCCCGCCTGCGTGCATGTCATCCCCGCCGACGAGGAGGGCGAAATTGCCGCTGCCCTCCGCGATCCGGCAGGTTGAACGGGCCGCTGGCCTTACTCAAGATCGGCTGTGGCCCTATACCGCGCGCCCGGTTCGGAGCGACGGTCGGCCATCGTTTTCCGGCCCCTGCCCCCCGTCGACTCCCTGGGCGCGGCGGCCCCCCCTTGAAAGGCTCCGCCATGGCCTATGATGCCGTCCCCAATTCGCTCGAAGCCCATTGGATGCCGTTTTCCGACAATCGCGGCTTCAAGGAGGATCCGCGCCTTGTCGTCCGCGCCGAGGGCGTCCACCTCTACGACCATCGCGGCGGCACGCTGATCGACGGCTCCTCGGGCCTGTTCTGCTCTCCGGCGGGCCATTGCCACCCCAAGATCGCCGAGGCGGTCGCCCGCCAGATGACCCAATACACCTACGTCATGCCGTTCCAGACCGGCCATCCCGGCAGCTTCGCGCTGGCCGAAAAGGTCGGCCGCATGCTGCCCGCGCCGTTGAATCACGTCTTCTTCACCAATTCCGGGTCGGAATCCGTCGATACCGCGATGAAGATCGTCATGGCCTATTTCGCCGCCCGGGGCGAAAATCGCCCCCGCTTCGTCAGCCGCGAACGCGCCTATCACGGCGTCAATATCGGCGGCGTCTCCCTCAGCGGCATGGTCAAGAACCGCGACATCTTCCATGCCACCGTGCCCGGCGTCATGATGCTGCGCCACACCTACGATCCCGCCGAAACCTTCATCCCCGGCGGTCGGTCTGCCCATCGCGGCGAAGACCTCGCCAACGATCTCGAACGGATGTGCGCCACCTATGGCGGGGCCAACATCGCCGCCGTCTTCGTCGAACCCGTGGCGGGCTCCACCGGGGCCCTGCCGCCCCCCATCGGCTACCTCGAACGCCTCCGCGCGCTCTGCGACCAGCACGGCATCCTGCTGGTCTTCGACGAGGTCATCACCGGCTTCGGCCGCCTTGGCACCGCGTTTGCCGCGCAGAAATACGGGGTGGAGCCGGACATCATCACCATGGCAAAGGCTCTCACCAACGGCTCTATACCCATGGGGGCCGTCGGTGTGCGTGACGACATCTACGAAACCGTGGTCAACTCCGCCCGGCGCGGCCTGACCGAATTCTTCCATGGCTACACCTATTCCGGCCACCCCGCCGCCTGTGCCGCCGGCAACGCCATGATGGAGATCATCGTCGAGGAAGACCTGATCGCGCGCGCCGATGCCCTGATCCCCTATTTCGAAGCCGCGCTGATGGACGGCCTCAAGGGCCACGCCCTGATCCGCGACATCCGCGTCGCGGGTCTGATGGCGGGGGTGGAGGTGCATCCCGACACCGCCCCCGGCCTGCGCGGGACCGAATTGCAGAAACGCATGTTCTGGCAGGGCCTGTCGGTGAAATTCACCGGCGACAACGCCATCCTCGCCCCGCAATTCATCGCCACCCACGCCCATATCGACGAGATCGTCGAGAAATTCCGCGCCACCCTTGACCATATGCGCGACAACGGCTGAAGCTGGCGCAACGTTCCTCTCACCCACGGACACACCATGCCCAACGTTCCCACCCACGCCCGCGCGGTCATCGTCGGCGGCGGCGTCGCCGGGTGCTCCGTCGCCTATCACCTGACGAAACTGGGCTGGACGGATGTCGTCCTGCTGGACCGCAAGCGCCTGACGAGCGGCACCACATGGCATGCGGCAGGCCTGATCGGGCAGTTGCGTGCGACCAAGAACATGACGCGATTGGCGAAATACAGCGCCGATCTTTACGGACGGCTGGAAGAGGAAACCGGCGTCGCCACCGGCTTCCGACGCTGCGGCTCCATCACGATGGCGCTGACGGACCACCGCGCCGAAGAAATCCGTCGTCAGGCCTCCATGGCACGCGCCTTCGGTGTCGCGGTCGAGGAGATCGACGCGACGGAGGTCAATCGCCGCTACCCGCACGTGAACACCGCCGACATGACAGCCGCCGTCTGGCTGCCGCTCGACGGGCAGGGCGACCCGTCCAACATCGCGCTCGCCATGGCCAGGGGCGCGCGGATGGGCGGCGCGACGGTGCTGGAAAACGTCAAGGTCACCGGCATCCGGCAGGCCGAGGGCCGCGTCACCGGCGTGCACTGGGACACGGGCGACGCCACCGGCACCATCGCCACCGACATCGTGGTCAATTGCGCCGGCATGTGGGCGCGCGATTTCGGCGCACTGGCGGGCGTCACCGTGCCGCTGCAGGCCTGCGAGCATTTCTACATCGTGACCGAGCAGATCGCGGGTCTCACCCAGCTTCCGGTCCTGCGCGTTCCCGACGAATGCGCCTATTACAAGGAAGACGCCGGCAAGTTCCTGCTGGGCGCGTTCGAGCCCAAATCGAAGCCCTGGGGCCCGATCCCCGAGGAGTTCGAGTTCGACCAGTTGCCCGAGGATTTCGACCATTTCGAACCGATCCTCGAAAACGCCTGCGCCCGGATGCCGATGCTGGCCGAGGCGGGCATTCACACCTTCTTCAACGGGCCGGAATCCTTCACCCCCGACGATGCCTATCACCTTGGCCCGGCACCGGAACTGGATGGCTACTGGGTCTGCGCGGGCTTCAACTCCATCGGTATCCAGTCCTCCGGCGGGGCGGGATGGGCGCTGGCGGAATGGATGGAAACCGGCCTGCCGCCCTTCGATATCGGCGACGTGGATATCCGCCGCATGCACCCGTTCCAGCGCAACCGCCGCTACCTGCGCGACCGTGCCTCGGAAACGCTCGGCCTGCTCTATGCCGACCACTACCCCAACCGCCAGAAGGCCACCGCGCGGGGCGTGCGCCGCTCGCCCCTGCACGAACACCTCAAGGCGCGCGGTGCGGTCTTCGGCGAACTGGCGGGCTGGGAGCGCGCCAACTGGTTCGCCGATGACGGGCAGGCGCGCGAATACCGCTACGACTGGCGGGGCCAGAACTGGTTCGTCAACCAGCGCCAGGAACTTGCCGCCATCCGCACCGGCGTCGGCCTCTACGACATGTCGTCCTTCGGCAAGATCCGTGTGGACGGCCCCGACGCGGAAGCCTTCCTGAACCGGATCGCGGGGGCCGACATGGCCGTGCCGGTGGGCAAGATCGTCTACACCCAATTCCTCAACGCCCGCGCCGGGATCGAGGCGGACGTGACCGTCACCCGCCTCGCCCGCGACAGCTTCCTTGTCGTCACCCCCGCCCTGACCGTGATCCGTGACATGGCGTGGATGCGGGCCAATCGCCGGGACGAGGTCATTGTCCTGCAAGATGTCACGGCGGCCGAGGCTGTCATCTGCGTCATGGGCCCCAACGCCCGTGCGCTGATGCAGGCCGTCAGCCCCGATGACTGGTCCAACGACGCCTTCCCCTTCGGCACCGCGCAAACCGTCGAAATCGGCCTCGGCCTCGCCCGCGCCCATCGCGTTACCTATGTGGGCGAATTGGGGTGGGAGCTTTACGTCAGCACCGATCAGGCCGCCCATGTCTTCGAAACGCTGGCCGAGGCCGGGGCCGATTGCGGGCTTCGGCTCTGCGGCCTGCACATGATGGACGCCGCCCGGATCGAAAAGGCCTTCCGCCATTTCGGTCATGACATAAGTGGCGAGGATCACGTGCTGGAGGCCGGTCTCGGATTCGCCGTGCGCACCCAGAAGCCGGATTTCATCGGCCGTGACGCGGTGTTGCGCAAGCGCGACGAAGGGCTGGCCGCCCGCATGGTCCAGTTCCGCCTGACCGACCCGGAGCCGATGCTGTTCCATGCCGAACCGATCCTGCGCGATGGCACGGTCGTGGGCTATGTCAGTTCGGGCAATTACGGGCACACCCTGGGCGGGGCCATCGGCATGGGCTACGTGCCCTGTCCCGGCGAAAGCGCCGAGGCGCTTCTGGCCTCCTCCTACGAGATCGAGGTGGCGGGCACCCGCGTGCGCGCCGAAGCCAGCCTGCGCCCGATGTATGACCCGAAAGCCCTGCGCGTGAAGGCCTGAGGCCGCGCCGGACCTTCGTTTTCCCCCGACAGGCCCTGCACAGGTTTCGATTTCCTGAACGGAGTCCGAATTCCGTAAGTTTGTCATATGGTTACGCGACTTAGCACGCGTGATACCCCCCCATCTGCGCCGCGATCGCCTCCGCGATCAGGGCCACCCCCTCGGGGATCAGGGCGGTCTCGATCGTCGAAAATCCCAGCCGCGCCCGGTTTCGCAGCGCGTCTGGGCCCGCGTAGAAGGCCGATCCCGCCTCGATCAGCACGCTCTTCTCCTTGAGAGCCGCCTGCAAGGCATCGGCATCCAACCCCTCCGGGCCACGCAGCCACAGGGTCGTGCCCCCCGTCGCCCGGTCCAGCGCGGGCGTCAGACCATGCTCGGCCAGCGCCTCGCGGAGCACCTCGTTGCGGCGCGCCATCCGCATCCGCATACGCCGCGAATGGCTGTTGTAATGCCCCTCCGACAGGAAATAAGCGACGGTGCGCTGGGTCAGCCCGGGCGGGTGCCGCTCGCTGAGGGTCCGCATGGCGCGCGCATGGCGCACGAACGCCGCATCCGCCGTAAGGTAGCCTAGGCGCAGCCCCGGAAATATCGACTTGGAGAAGCTGCCGACATAGATCACCCGCCCCCGAGGGTCGAGCGACTTCAACGCGGGCAGCGCGGGCGAAGAATAGCTCATCTCGCAGTCGTAGTCGTCCTCGATGACGACGAAATCCTCCGCCTCGGCCCGCTCCAGCAACGCCCGCCGCCGCGCCATCGACATGGTCGCACCCGTGGGCGCCTGGTGGGATGGAGCGACGAAAACCGCCGCGATCCCGGGTGGGATCCGGTCCACGCACAGGCCTTCCCTGTCGACGGGGACGGGGCGGATCGTCAGCCCCTGCTGGCGCAGCAGATTGCGCAACTCGGGATAGCCGGGATCCTCCATGGCGACCTCGCCGCCGCGCCCCGAGAACAAGACTTGTACCACCAGCCACAGGGCATTTTGCGCCCCCGCCGTGACCAGCACCTGGTCGATACTCGCCGCCACCCCGCGCCCCGAGATGGAGCGGCGCACGATCTGTTCGACGAGGAACGGATCGTCGCGGTCGCTGGCATCATCTGCGATCTGCTCGAAATGGCGCTTGCCGAGGGCCCGGCGCACGCAATCGCGCCAGTCGTCGACCGGAAACCGCGCCACGTCCGGCTCTCCGAAGATGAACGGGTAGCGGAACCGCCGCCAATCCGGAGGCGAGGCCTGCGCACCCAATGCGGGCGGCGGCGGACCCAACCGCGCGTCCCAGTCCAGCCGGTCGGCGGACGGCGCCGGGTTCTCGCCCACCGCCTCCAGCCGCGTCGGTGCATCGGGCGCCACGAAATACCCCGACCGCGCGACCGAGACGATGTAGCCCGTGGACAACAGACTGTCGTAGGCCAGG
Organism: uncultured Roseicyclus sp.; assembly: GCA_964615955.1. GTDB lineage: Bacteria > Pseudomonadota > Alphaproteobacteria > Rhodobacterales > Rhodobacteraceae > Gymnodinialimonas. The sequence continues at coordinate 9,308 of CAZTUG010000018.1, read as the reverse complement.
CTGACAGTGATCCGGCTAATGCCCAGATGCTTGGCAAGGGCGCGCGTGGCGGGCAACCTGTCACCCGGCGAAAACCGCCCGTCCCAGATGGCCCGCGTCATGGCGTCCTTCAGGCTGGTCTGAAGGCCAACATTGGTGTCTTCCGAAAGGAAGATATGATGTTCCGAGATGATGGCCATAGAGACCTGCGCATTGATAAGGCCAGAGTGACGGGAATTGCGACGAACGGCAAGGTGCGATGGGGTTGCGCGCGGGAGCGCCGCGTGGTGGTTTGGCCGCAAATCATGGAGCGCTTTCGATGACCCAATATGCCGCCAGCCCCCGCCTGAACCGACCCGTGATCGCCGATCTGCGCTCGGATACGGTGACGCAACCCTGTGACGCGATGCGTGCAGCCATGGCTGCGGCAGAAGTGGGCGACGATGTCTATGGCGACGACCCCACCGTGACCCGGTTGGAGCGCGGGCTGGCAGCACGTCTCGACAAGGAGGCGGGGCTGTTCCTGCCTTCCGGCACACAATCCAACCTCTGCGCCATGCTCGCCCATTGCGGGCGCGGGGAAGAGGTGATCGCAGGCGAAAGCTACCACGTGATCCGCTACGAAGCGGCGGGGGCATCGGTGTTGGGCGGGATCGCGTTGCAGGCGGTGCCGGTGGCCGGGGATGGCGCGCCGGAGGCGGCGGCGATTGCGGCGGTGGTCAAGGATGACGACAGTCACCACCCCATCAGCCGTCTCCTGTCGCTCGAGAACACCAATTACGGCCGCGCCGTGCCCTTGGCGCGGATCGCGCAGGCGGTGGAGGCAGGGCGCGCGGCGGGGCTGAGCCTGCATCTCGACGGAGCGCGCTTCTTCAACGCGATCACCGCGCTCGGATGTGCCGAGGCTGACCTGGCAGGGCCATTCGATACGATCTCCGTCTGCCTCTCCAAGGGGTTGGGGGCCCCGGTGGGCTCCGTCCTCGTGGGGCCACGCGATTTGATCGACCGCGCCCGACGGTGGCGAAAAATGCTTGGCGGCGGCATGCGCCAGGCCGGTGTGCTGGCGGCGGCTGGTCTTCATGCGCTGGAGCATAACGTGGCCCGGCTGTCCGAGGATCACGACCGGGCGCTGACCCTCGCCGCGCATCTGCGCGGTCTCGGGTTGGGCGAGGTGCACCATGCCACGAACATGGTGTTCCTGACGCCGGGTGCCGGGGTCGATATCTCGGGCCTTGCAGCCAGTGGCATCCGGTATTCAGCGCCCGCGCCGGCGTCTCGGTTCGTCCTGCACCGCGATATCGACGACACCGCCTTCGCGGCGATCCTGCACGCCTTCACATCCCTGGCCGAGGCGCGCGGGGCGGCCTGACGCGCGCCCGATCACCGGCAGCGGGATGATCGGGCCGCGTTGAAACGTCAAGCGGGGCCTCAGTGCGCCTTTTCGCCAACGGCCCAAAGCCGGATGCGCTTGCTCAACCAGTCGATGGCGAAGATCAGCACAAGGATGTTCAGCACCACGAAAGCCACCTGATCGTAAAGCGAGGCGCGGAAGCGTTCGATGATGATCATCCCGATACCACCCGCGCCCACGATCCCGAGAATGGTGGCCGAACGCGTGTTCGACTCCCAGAAATACAACGACTGCGAGATGAACACGGGCAAGACCTGCGGGAGGTAACCATAGCGGATGACCGCCAGCGGCCCGGCCCCGGTTGAACGGATGCCCTCCACCTGCTTGCGGTCGATATTCTCGATCGCCTCGGAATAGAGCTTCGACAAGGTGCCCAGGTCCGACACGAAGATCGCAAGCACGCCCGCCAGCGGCCCCAGGCCTACCGCCCGCACGAAGACGAGGCCCCAGACCAGTTGGTCGATCCCGCGCAGGATATCGAGGAACCGCCGCACGATCTGGCGCACGATCCGGATCGGCATGACGTTCTTGGCCGCCAGAAAACCGATGAAGAGCGAGCCGAGGGTGCCAAGCAACGTCCCGAGAAAGGCCATGGCAAGGGTCTGCGATATGCCGACATAGATCTGGCGGTAGGCCCAGGTGTCCATGTCGCGCCAGACCACGAAGTTGCGCAACAACGCCCAGACCCTGTCGGAGGCATCGAAAAGCCGACCGAATTCGAAATACCACATTGAAACAAGAACGTAGATCACGGCGATGGACAGCGGCGCCCACCGTTTCACCGTTCCCCACGGGGTCGAGAATACGCCCGGATGCGCGGCGCGGACCTGCGCGACCTGCGCCTCGTCCAGATCGGCGATGGCGGCAATACTCATCAGAAGTTCTCCTTTCCGATGAAGCGGTGGCGAATGTTCTCGGAAATCAGGTCGATGACCGTCACCATGAGAACCACCAGGATCAAGACAGCCGCGACGCGATCATCCGAGTAGAAGGAAATCACCCGGTTCAACTCCTGCCCGATGCCGCCGGCGCCCACGAAACCGATGATGGAGGAGGCGCGCACATTGATCTCGAAGCGCAGGATGGCGTAGCTGAAGAAGTTCGGTGCAACCTGCGGCACGACACCGTAGAGCATCTTCGCGGGCCAGCTTCCGCCGACCGCCGTGATCCCCTCCACAGGCCGTTCGGAGGCGTTCTCATTGACCTCTGCGAACAGTTTTCCCAAGGCGCCTGCGGTGTGGATCGCGATCGCGATGACACCGGCAAGGGGGCCGATGCCGATCATGAACACGAAGATCAGCGCCAGAAGGATCTCGGGGATGCCCCGGCACAGTTCCAGGAACCGGCGCGAAAACCAGTAGACCCAGCCGTTCGGGGCAAGGTTGGCGGCTGCCGGGAAGCTCAGCACGAAGGCCACCGCCGACCCGATCAACGACGCCGTCATCGCCATCAGGATGGTTTCCCAGAGCAGTTCGATATAGGTCCAGAAATCCGTGTACCAGTAGGTGATGGACCCCGCGACCGCCCGGCCGTCCTCGGTGCGGCCCGCGAACAGGACATCCCAGCTCAGGTCCGGCATGATGGTGGCGAAATACTCGGCGATGCGCGGCAGGCCCGTGGCCAGACGTTCCGGGAAAAAGCCCGAAATGTTGATCGACAGCGCCACACAGATGGCGAATGCGGCAAGCCCGAGGATGTTCCAGACCCGGCGCGAGGCGCGCAATTCGGCGCGGTGCCGCTCGAATATGGCGACGGCACCCTGCTCCGACGCCTCCGGTCCGGCCCGGCCGGTGAAGGGAATGTCAGACATGGACCGCGCCCTCGTTTGCCGGGGATTTCCGGGGGGGCAAAGTGGTCGAGGTCGCGGCCTCGTTGAAGGCCTCGTCCGCCTCGGCGCCGTAGATCTCGCGCGCCATGTCGGTGGTCAGCAAGTCCGGCGTCCCGTCGAACACGATGCGCCCGCCCTGCATTCCGATGATCCGGTCACAATAGTTGCGCGCGGTATCAAGGGTGTGCAGGTTGCAGATCACCGTGATGCCATCCTGCTGGTTGATCGAGCGGAGCGCGTCCATCACGATCTTGGCGTTCATCGGGTCGAGCGACGCTATGGGTTCGTCCGCCAGCAGGATCTTGGGCTCCTGCGCAAGGGCGCGGGCAATGGCGACGCGCTGCTGCTGGCCGCCCGACAGCGTCTCCGCCTTCTGCAGCGCGGTATGCGCCATTCCCAGCCGGTCCAGCGCCTCGATCGCGAAGGCCCGTTCGCGGGGCGTGAAGATCTGGCCCATCGCGCGCCAGGCCGGCAACTCGTAAAGCCGCCCCGTCAGCACGTTGGTGATGACGTCCAGCCGCCCCACAAGGTTGAACTGCTGGAAGATCATCGCACAATCCGAGCGCCAGCGGCGCAATTCGCGCCCCTTGAGTTGTGCGATATCCTTGTCGCCGAACAGGATATGCCCGTCCGACGGGTCGATCAGGCGGTTCAGCAGGCGCAGCAATGTCGACTTGCCCGCGCCGGAGCGACCGATGATGCCCACCATCTGCCCGTCAGGGATCTCCAGTGTCGCGGCGGCGACGGCGGTGTTGTCTCCGAACCTGCGGGTCAGTCTTTCCAGCTTGAGCATGCTCTTGTCCCTAATATTGCCTGAAATGCGCGCTGCAAACGCGACAATGGAAACGGGGCCGGAACTATCCGGCCCCGTTCCTTACGACTGTTCTCAGCGCAGGCCAGCGGCCTGGCGACGCATGTTGATGATCGGCTCGTAGAAGGATTGCTCGATCGGCCAGTAGCCCATCGCTTCGCCGTCCCCGACCGCGTTGAAGCACTCGCGATCCACAACCTGAAGTTGCATCATCGCGCCCATGACCAGATCCTTGAGCTCCTGCGGCAGATCCGAGCGGATGACGCGCGGGCCGTTGGTGATCAGGTTCGACCGCCAGATGATCTGGATATCGTTCATGTCGAGCAGGCCGTTATCGACCATCGAGCGCAGGTTGCCGCGCGAATAACCCTGGCTGATGTCGCCGACACCGCTCGTCCAGGTGACGCCGCCGTCATACTGCCCGTTCAGGACCGCGACCACGGCCTGCTCGTGACCTCCGCCAAAGCCGGTCTGCGAGAAAAAGCTTTCGGGGTCTATGCCCATTTCGCGCAATTCCGACAGCGGCACGAGGTAGCCCGAGGTGGAGTTCGGATCGGCCCAGGCAAGGCTGTGGCCTTCCATCTCTTCCAGCGACGTGATGCCGCTGTCGGCGCGCGTGTACATGACCGCGTAGTAACCCAGCGATCCGTCGATCTGCATGGTCGTGTAGAGCGTTTCGACCGCGTCGGGGTCCTGCAGGTAGATGCCGGCATAGGACGCCGAACCCAGCCCTGCAAATTCCAGCTGGCCGGCCAGCAGGCCCTGCATCACACCGGCATAATCGGCGGCTGGGAACAACTCGACATCGACGCCGAGCCGCTCTTCAAGGTAGGCGTCGAGACAGGCATTGTCGCGCAGGCGATCAGCCTCGTTCTCGCCGCCCAGAAGGCCGATGCGGAACACGGGCACCTCGTCGCGCCAATCCTGCGCAAGGGCTGCCGTGGACACGAGGGCGCTCGCCCCCATGACAAGTGCAAAAAAAGATGTCTTCAACATTGATCTCATCCCATTTGTATTTCTGAAGAGACCGGATCGCCCGGCTCCTGCACGAAGCCGTGCGCGGCGCAGCCTGGCGAGGCTCCGTAACTGTCGAGCGACCCTTGCATGACTGCTTTGTGAAGCTTTCGGCCTGGACGCGTGCAAGGAAGGGGTGCGGCCGTCACCCTTGCGACGGCCGCACCCGCGGGAGTTCAGCGATTGGCGGTCTGCATGCGGCGCATCTCGATCACCGATGTGAAGAAGCTCTCGTCCACCGCGACATAGCCCGCACCGTCACCGCCCGAGGTGGTGTAGTAGCACTCGGGGTCGTTCTCGAGCTGGTTGGCGAGATACTCGGTGATCAGCGCGCGCGGCTCTTCCGGCATGTCGGAGCGGACCACGATCGGGCCGTTCGGGATCTGGCTCGATTGCCAGATGATCCGCAGGTCGTCCATGTTCAGAAGACCGTTGTCGATCATCGAGCGCAGGTTGCCACGGGTATAGCCCTCCGAAGGTTCGCCCACGCCGGACACCCAGGTGACGCCAGCATCATACTGGCCGTTAAGGACCGCAACGACGGCCTGCTCGTGACCGCCACCGAACCCGGTTTCGGCAAAGTAGCTTTCGATATCGATGCCCTGGCGGGTCAGTTCGGCCAGCGGCACGAGATAGCCCGAGGTGGAGTTCGGGTCGGCGAAGGCCAGCGTGCGGCCTTCCATGTCTTCGAGCGAGGCGATGTCGCTGGAGGACAGCGCATACATCACGGCGTAGTATCCGGTGGAGCCATCAGCCTCGGCCGCGACGAAGATCGGGTCGACCGCCTCGGGATCCTGAAGGTAGATGCCGGCGTAGCCCGAGGCGCCAAGCTGGGCATAGTCCAGCTGGTCGGCCAGCAGGCCCTGCATCACGCCGGCATAATCGGGTGCAGCGAACAGTTCGACCGGCACGCCGAGCAGTTCGGTCAGGTCTTCCTGAAGGCAAGCATTGTCGCGCAGGCGGTCGGCGTCGTTCTCGCCGCCCAGAAGGCCGACGCGAAGCACCGGCATGTCGGCGCGCCAATCGGCGCTCTGACCGAAGGCAACGGTGGTTGTAAGGGTCAGGGCGGTGGCCCCGGCGAGCAGTGCGGCGAAAGTCGGTTTGAGCATCTTCGTCTCCATGACGTCCCAGAACAGTCTGTCGGAGAGCGGCACGAACACGTGCGCGGCCATCTCCGCATCCCGATGCCAGCCCCTAAGGTCGTTCTGTGACGGATTGACGAAGGTTTGATGACCGTGATGTAAATCCTCTTCCCAAGCCGTCGGCACCTGGTTCGCAACCGCTTCAAATCCCGTCCGAGTTTTGTGACGGCCCCCGACCGCGTGCCGCGCCCTCAGCGGTACTTTTCAATGAAGGCGTCGATCGGAAGCGTCCGGAAATCGCCCAATGCTGCGGCGAAACGGTCATGCGACCAATCCCACCACGCGATCTCCAAAAGCGCCGCGCCTTGCGATTCGGTGAAGCGGCGCTTGATCTCGCGCGCGGGCACGCCCGCCACGATGCTGTAGGGCGCGACATCCTTCGCCACCACCGCCCCCGCGCCGACCACCGCGCCCGTGCCGATGCGCACGCCCGCCAGAACCGTCACACCATGGCCGATCCAGACATCGTGCCCCACACTGACCCAATGGTCCTTGCGCCACTCGAAGAACTCCGCCTCGTCCTCGCCGAAGCCGTATTGCGCGGCGCGATACAGCGCGTGGTGCTGGCAGGCGCGCCACGTCGGGTGGTTTCCGGGGTTCAGGCGCACGCAATCGGCGATGTTGGTGAACTTGCCCACATCGGTCCAGATCACGTGGCCATAATCGCAGATATAGGAATAGTCGCCGAAGCTGGCCTCCCGGACCCGGGTGAAGCGGCCCACCTCCGTATACCGGCCCAGGATGACATCCTCGGCCACCTGCGCCTCGGGGTGGATCGTGGGGCTCTCGGACAGGCGTTTGACGGACATTTCAGGCGGCTCCCGGGCGGTTGATCGCGGCAGCCTAAGCGCGTCGACATATGTCCGGATAGCCCAATCCGCGCCCGTCATGAAACTGTCATCGTTTCGCAATTGGCGCGTTACATTGCGGGTGTTTCCCGACGCCATTCAGCCCCGGAGCCGCCGCCATGTTCGACCAGTCCTCCGACCGCCCGACAACCCTGTCCGGCGCGCAGATCGTCACCCCCTCGGGCGTGGTCGACGGTGCGCTGCGGCTGGACGGCGGACGGATCGCGGGCATCGCAACCGCGCGGGGCGAGGGCATGGACCTGACCGGCCATTACCTCATCCCCGGCATCGTCGATGTGCACACCGACCATGTGGAACGGCATACCCATCCCCGCGTCGGCGTGATCTGGTCGTTCCTGCCCGCGCTTCTTGCCCATGACGCCGTCATCATCTCGGGCGGCACGACGACGGTGTTCGACAGCCTTTCGGTCGGCGCGTCCATGCAGAAGCAGGAACGCCGCGAATTGCTGGTGCCGCTGTTGGCGGCCCTGTCCGATGCAGCGGGGCAGGGCCTGTTCCGCGCCGATCACCTGCTGCACTTGCGTTGCGAAATCTCGGACCCGGCCACGCCGACGCTGGTGGATGGCGCCATCGGCCTGCCGATGACGCGCCTGATCTCGGTCATGGACCACACGCCGGGCGACCGGCAAAGCCCCGATGTGGAAAAGTGGTTCTGGCACATGATCCGCGACATGGAGGTGAACGAGGCCGAGGGGCGGCGGATGATGGCCGAGCTTTTCGACCGCTCCAAGGCCCATGGCGCGCAGGTCCGTGCCCATTGCATCGCCGCCGCCCTTGGCGCGGGCATCCCGATCATGAGCCACGATGACTGCACCCCGGCCCAGGTCGATCAGGCCCTGGCCGAGGGCTGCACGATATCCGAATTCCCCACCACCCGCCTCGCGGCCGAACGGGCGCGCGCGGCCGGGTTGCTCGTGGTGGCGGGCGCGCCGAACTACCTGCGCGGCGGATCGCAATCGGGCAATGTCGCGGTGGCCGAGTTGCTGGCGCTCGGGCTGGTGGATGTGCTGGCCTCCGACTACGTTCCGCGCTCGCCGCTCGACGCCGCCTTCGCACTCGCCGCCGATCCCGCCCTGCCCGCCTACGACCTGCCGCGCACGATCGACATGGTGACGGGCGCCCCTGCCCGTCTGGCCGGGCTGGCGGACCGGGGCGCCATCGCCGAGGGGTTGCGCGCCGACCTCGTCGCCATCCGTCTGTTCGGCACCCAACCGCATGTCACCGCCGTCTGGCGTAGCGGCATCCGCGTCTATTGAGGAGCATCCCGTGACCCCGATCAAGATTGGCGCGGCCCTGATGGTGGCCGATCTGCCCGCGTATCGCGACTGGCTGATCGCCGATCAGCGCGACCTGGAGGTGCAGGATTTCGCGAAGCCCGAGGTTTTGTTGGGCGACTGGCGCGAAGTGGTGGACGCGGCGCGCAAGCATCTCGCAGGCTTCGAGGGGCGGCTCGGCATCCACGGCCCGTTCCATGATCTCGCCCTCGACATCAAGGATCCCGAGATTGCGCCGATCCTCGCCCGCCGCTTCGTGACCGCGGTGGAGGCGGCGGCAGCCCTTGGCGCGACGCAGATGGTGGTCCATTCGCCCTACAAGACGTGGGATTGGTATAATTTCGGAAACAATCCGCGCGCCGGCAACCAGCCTTCCGCCGCCGAGGAAACAATCGCCCGGGTGCAGGCCAATCTGCGCGATGCCGTAGCGCTGGCCGAGGCCCATGGCGTCACGCTGGTGATCGAGAATATCGAGGATATCGAACCCGGCTGGCGCCACGATCTGGCCGCCAGCTTCAATTCGGATAATGTGCGTGTCTCCATCGATACCGGCCATGCCCATTATGCCCATTGCGCGACCGGTGCGCCGCCGGTGGACTATTTCGTGACCGATGCCGGTGCGATGCTGGCCCATGTCCATCTTCAGGACGCCGATGGTTTCGCGGATCGCCACTGGCCGCCGGGGCGTGGCACGGTGAACTGGCACGCCGTCTTCCGGGCCATTGCGGCCTTGCCGCAGCGCCCGCACCTGGTGCTGGAATTGCGCGATCCGGGCGATATCCCCGCCGCGATGGCCCACCTGTCGCGCGAGGGTCTGGCATGCTGAAGACCGGCGGCCGGACGGCCCGTCCGCAGGCGTGAAATTCCTTTCGAAAAGATGAACGTTTTTGATTTGTGTAATGACAACAAGGTATTGCAAGGTTTATCACGCGTGATAACCCCCCCGTTTCGCAACCCCCCGTCACGCCACCCCCCGTCAC
>CAZTUG010000017.1:12283-48567 GCA_964615955.1 uncultured Roseicyclus sp. | reverse complement strand
GGGGTGATGAACACCGACAACATGACGCTGTCGGGCGAGACCATCGACTACGGCCCCTGCGCCTTCATGGACAGCTATCACCCGCAACAGGTGTTTTCCTCCATCGACCAGTTCGGCCGCTATTCCTACGCAAACCAACCCCAGATCGCCGCATGGAACCTTGCGCAACTGGCCACGAGCCTGCTGCCCCTGATGCCCGACCGCACCGCCGCGATCGAGGAGTTCACCAGCGCCGTCAATGGTTTCGCCGACCTTTTCGATCTGGAATGGCACGCCACCCTGCGCGCGAAGCTTGGTCTCTCGACCGCCGAGGACGATGATGCGGCCCTTGCCTTCGACCTCCTCGACCGGATGGCACAAGGCGGCGCCGATTTCACGCAAACCTTCCGGGCTTTGTCATCGGATGCCCCGGAAACCGCCGCCGACGCGTTCGAGGCACCGGCCGCCTTTACCCCGTGGTTCGACAAATGGCGCGCCCGCATCGCCCGCGATCCGCAAACGGCCCAAGCGCGCCAGGCCCGGATGCAGGCGACCAACCCCGCCCTCATCCCCCGCAACCACCGCGTGGAAGAGGTCATCCTTGCCGCGACACAGGGCAACTTTGCGCCGTTCCACCGCCTGAACGATGCGCTTGCCACGCCCTTCGCGACGGTCGCCACCGATTTGCAGAACCCGCCGACCGACGCCGAGCGCGTGACCCAGACTTTCTGTGGCACCTGACCTGAACGGGCTTCATCTTACCGTGAATGCTCATCTTCCGCGGCAACAGCGACCCCAAGATGCGCGCCTTAGACGCGCACAGGCCGGTTCATGACAATCAGCCCTGCGCAGACAAGACACAGGGACACAAGCACTCCCGCGCCCACCGCTTCCCCCAGCACAAGCCACCCGAGGCCCACGCCGAAGACGGGCGACAGGAACGAGAAGGCTGCCACCGAACTGGGGGGATAGATGGACAGCAGCCACAGCCAGAACAGGAAACCGGCCGCCGCGATGATGGCGATCTGGAACGCCAGCGCGGCCCAATGCACCAGCTCCGGCTCGCGCAGCAATGGTCCGAAGAATGGCGCTGCCGCCAGTAACAATCCGGCCGACACCACCAGTTGCCACAGCAACTGCATCTCCGGCCGCACGGATTTCAGGGCGGTCGCGCGCGCGCAAAGCGCGATGCCGGCCCACGCCATGGCCGCCACCAAGGCCAGCAGGTCACCCAGCAAGGAGGTGTCGCCCCCGCCGCCGCGCAGGGTCAACGCAACGACAACGCCCGCAAAGGCCAGCGCCAAACCGATGGTCTTGCGCAGGCTCAACCGGTCGCCGGGGATCAGGAAATGGGCCGCCAGGGCCAGCCACATCGGCATCGTATAGAAAATCACCGAAGTGCGGGTGACGCTGGTCAGGTCCAGCGCCTTGAAAAGACAGATGAACTCCACCGCGAATAACGCCCCGATCAAGAGACCTGCCGGGATCGTTCCCGGTGCGATGGCCACGGACAGATCGCGCACCCGCATCCACGCGAAGATCAGCAGCGCCCCGCCTGCCGAGCGCAGGCCAGCGAAGACGATCGGCTGCAGCCCTTCATTTCCGACCTTGATGACGACCTGGTTGAACGCCAGCAGCAGCGCGAAACCAGTCAGAGAAACTGCGCCAAAGGCGTCGATACGGGCATTTCGGGCCATGGGATCCGCACGAAGTTGGTCAGGCCATTGCACTGCGCCCCGGTCGCCACCGCTGTCAAGGCGTGGGACCCTCGCGGGGGAATGGCCACGCAAATGACCCTTTTTTAAAGCGGACCGCATCTGCCATGATCGCAGCATTCGACGTCACCTGGGAGGAATTGGACGATGAGCCGGTTGAGAACTCAGGCGGCAATTGACGTGGGTGTGGCCGAGACGACAGGCGTGCGGGCGACGACCAATCGCTATCGCACCGGCGCATTGGGAGGCAGTGCAGGCGGCGGCCTTCAGGAAGACTTCGCCGGTGGCAACGGGCAGCAACCCGCTTTTGGCCGCTGCCTGACTCGGACGCTGGTGTCAGGCGGCGAACCTGAGGATCCCCCGCGAAAGATGAAGCAGAAGCAGTGGCCGCTCGGATGATCCGCGCGATGAGCATGGCCGCGAAGGCCGATGGCTGCATCGACGCGGCCAGGCGCATTGCGCGTCCGGGCCATCTCGACAACCTCGGTCCGCAGGAACGCCGCTTCGTCGAACCGGTACCGCCCGCGATCTTCCGGATCACCCTGCGCTCAAGCCCCGGATCTTCGTTGCCGCGATGTCGGCCATCGACATCAACAGCGTGGCTGAACGGCCGCTCCCGGAAAAGCTGTCGGATACGCTCGGGCTGGAAGACCGACCCGGGAGAGGACACCGTCGACCGGGGCACACCGTCCTGCACCTGACCCCGGCGTCCCGCTTTGGCCCGCGCGGTCTTTATCCGCGCGGGCAAATCCCCTAGACGCATCCCCAAACCGGGGCGCATGGAGCCCTGCCCGGAGAGACTGACATGACGACCGACACGATCGAGGACCGCTGCACCGCAAAGGGCCTGCGCATGACCGACCAGCGCCGCGTGATCGCGCGGGTGCTGGAAGGCTCGGACGACCATCCGGATGTAGAGGAACTCTACGCGCGCGCCACCGGCGTCGATCCACGCATTTCCATCGCCACCGTCTACCGTACCGTGAAGCTGTTCGAAGAAGCCGGGATCCTCGACAAACTGGAATTCGGCGACGGGCGCGCGCGCTACGAGGATGCGGAACGCGACCACCACGACCACCTGATTGACCTCAATTCCGGCGCGGTGATCGAATTCGTCGATCCCGAGATCGAGGCCCTGCAAGAGAGGATTGCCGAGAAACTCGGCTACCGGTTGAAGGGCCACCGGTTGGAGCTTTACGGCGTTCCCATAAGCAGGCCCTCGCGGGACTGATCTTCAGGCAACGCGCTTGCGTGCGTCGCGATTGCTGATCTGGATCATGTTTCCCGACAGGGCGCTGCAAGTGCCGGTGATCTGGTCGAGCGCCGTCGCCAGCAAATCCTGGAAATTGCCCAGTTGCAGGTTGATCTCGTCGATGCCGCCGACATTGGAATGGATGCGCGCCGCCTCCATGCGGCACATCACGCGCGTCATCGCGAGGCCCGAGACGACGCGCTTGAGGTTTGCGCTGACCGATGTGAAAGCCGAAACACCTGCACCGACGCGTCCATAGCCCGCGCCGATACTCGCCTCGAACTGCGCCAGCGCCGCCGTCAGGAAAGCGACTTCCTGCGCGCGGGCGGTCGCATCCCCTTCCATCGGTTCGGCGACATAACGCGGGATCGCCTCCGACAGAAGGCGGAAGGCACAATGCCCGCGGCGGCCCGACCTCGCGGCGCTATGCATATCCCGCATCGCGGCCTGCATGTCCGCCACCGACCTTTCGATCTGCTCGGACAGGACGGAATAGTTCTGGGCTATGACCTTGAGCGTCTCGGTCCCGGTCTGAAGCCGTTTGCCCTGGATCGACAGGTTGGTTGGAGATCCACGTGTCCGGCGGAGCAGGCCCGCGATGGCTGTCATGGTGGTATCCATCTCCTGCATCAGCCTGCGCACTTCGGCGAAGTTGTGATCCAGAGGATCGGCCGAATGCCCCAGTTTTCCCGCCCGCAGCGCACCTTCACGAAACAACGCCTCGGTTGCGAATTCGTGGTAGTCGGGAAAGCCTGCGTCGCGCGCGAATTGTTCCAGGGCCGCCACCCCCACCTCCGGCGGCTGGCCGTCCCGATTTTCGGCACGGCGGATCTCGGCATAGAGCTTCGCGATGCGGTTCACCATCTCCTCGCCGGGTTTGAGGCGGACGGAGAAGTATCCACCATTCACCGGCAGGCTGAGGGCAAGGACCCAGTAGTATCGCCCGCATTTGGAGCGGTTCTTCACGTAACCCGCGAACGATCGTCCTGCCTTGAGGTCATCCCACATCATGCGGAAGACGGCGCGCGGCATGTCGGGGTGGCGGATGCGCTTGTGCGGCGCGCCGATCAGTTCTTCCCGCGCATAGCCGGACAGGCGCGTGAACACGGCGTTCCCGCTCAGGAGAACGCCCCGGTCATCCGTGCGCGAAAAGAACAGGTCGTCAAATCCAAACCCCTCGACAGGTTCGTCGATGACTGCGATATCGTCCTGAGCCATTTGGTGTCCGTCCCTCCGTGCGTCGCTCTGGCATAACCCCCAATCGTTTCGGGATCGTTACCCGTCGCGCATCGTCAGGAGCCTTTGCATGGACAATTACAAGGGCATGGCATGGATGACGCTTGCCATGTTGGGCTTCGCGATCGCCGACAGCTTCATCAAGTTGACGCTGGACACATTGCCGGTCGGCCAGGTCATCACGATCTTCAGTGCCGGGGGCAGCGCGATCTTCGGGCTCTGGGCACTGGCCCGGGGAGAGCGCCTGTTCGACCGGGCCATGTTCACGTTGCCCTTTGTGCTGCGCCTGCTGTCCGAGGTTCTGGGCACTGTTTGTTTCGTCGTCGCGCTTGCCCTGATCAACCTGTCGCTGCTGTCTGCCATCATACAGGCCAACCCCCTGCTGGTGACCCTGGGCGCGGCCCTATTTCTTGGCCAGCCCGTCGGCTGGCGACGCCTTTCGGCGATTGTCGTGGGTCTTTGCGGCGTGCTGATCATCGTGCGCCCCGGCATGGCGGGATTCGATGCTGCAAGCCTTTGGGCAGTTGGCGCGGCCATCGGCCTGACCGGGCGGGATCTTGCGACGCGGGCGATTGCGCGCGATGTCTCCACGCTGTTGCTGGCAGCCTGGGGATTCGTGGCCGCCACGATTGCCGGCCTCTTGATCCTGTCGATACAGGGCGGTGTGACACTGCCCGATGGGCCGACCACCCTGCACCTGGGCGGCGCGTTGATCTTCGCCATGGTCGCCTATTATGCCGTGACCGCCGCCATGCGCGTGGGCGAGATCGCCGCCGTCACGCCGTTTCGCTATACCCGCCTTGTCTTCGCGCTGGTCCTCGCCCTCGTCGTTTTCGACGAGCGGCCCGATCTGTGGACGCTGATCGGCGCGGGCATCGTCATCGCGACCGGGCTTTACACCCTTCTGCGCGAGCGACGGATCGCGCGGGGCTGATGCGGCGTCGCGTTTCCGCCACCATCAATGCACACGAAGGGTTCTCGCGGACCGGTGCAAGGTGATATAGCGCAGCCAAACCTGCACTGGAGAGCCCCAATGAGCGTTATCATCGACATCCACGCCCGCGAAATCCTCGACAGCCGGGGCAACCCGACGGTGGAGGTCGACGTGACGCTTGAAGACGGCACCTTCGGGCGGGCCGCCGTGCCTTCGGGCGCCTCCACCGGTGCCCATGAGGCGGTGGAAAAGCGCGACGGGGACAAGACCCGTTACAAGGGCAAGGGCGTGCTGGACGCCGTCGCCGCCGTGAACGGAGAGATCGCAGACACGCTGGTTGGCTTCGACGCGACCGAACAGGTCGCCATCGACCAGACGATGTGCGAGCTGGACGGGACCGACAACAAGGGTCGTCTGGGCGCCAATGCCATCCTCGGCGTGTCGCTGGCCACCGCCAAGGCGGCAGCGGATTTCACCGCGCAGCCCCTTTATCGCTATGTCGGCGGCACCATGGCCCATGTCCTGCCGGTGCCGATGATGAACATCATCAACGGCGGCGAGCATGCCGACAACCCGATCGACATCCAGGAATTCATGATCATGCCGGTCGGCGCGCCTTCCATCGCGGAGGCCGTGCGCATGGGGTCCGAGGTGTTCCACACGCTGAAGGGCGAATTGTCAGCGGCGGGCCTGTCGACGGGCATCGGTGACGAAGGCGGCTTCGCGCCGAACCTCAGTTCCACCCGAGACGCGCTCGATTTCATCCTGAAGAGCATCGAGAAGGCCGGATACAAGCCGGGCGACGACATGGTGCTGGCGCTCGATTGCGCCGCGACCGAATACTACAAGGACGGCAAATATGTCCTGTCGGGTGAGGGCAAGACGCTGTCGTCGGCCGACAACGTCAAGTATCTGGAGGCGCTTGTTTCCGATTATCCGATCTTCTCCATCGAGGACGGCATGTCCGAGGATGACTGGGACGGCTGGATCGCCCTGACCGAGGCGCTAGGCCGGAAGGTCCAACTTGTGGGCGACGACCTGTTCGTGACCAACCCGATCCGCCTGTCGGAGGGCATCGCACGCAAGGCCGCGAACTCGCTGCTGGTGAAGGTCAACCAGATCGGCACCCTGACCGAGACGCTGGCGGCTGTGAACATGGCGAACCGGGCAGGCTTCACGTCCGTCATGTCCCACCGCTCGGGCGAAACGGAGGATGCGACCATCGCGGATCTGGCTGTCGCCACCAATTGCGGACAGATCAAGACCGGCTCGCTGGCCCGTTCGGACCGGCTGGCGAAATACAACCAGTTGATCCGGATCGAGGAGCAATTGGAGGAAACGGCCGTCTTTGCCGGACGGTCCATCCTGCGAGGCTAGCGGTAAGTCAGTCAAGAACCTGACGAAAAGCACAGGCTGACAAGGCAACCTGCCATTGGATATGGTATTATTACCGTATTTTTTTTGGCAGGCGCTTGGCTTTGACCCTAACTTTCCCCTCGAACCAGACGAACCGGCGCGGGCCGGACATGTCCGGCCTGCACCGGCTTTGGGTCTCGGAATTCGGGAATCGGCAGGAAGTGGTGGTGCGCATCCTTGTGATGATCGCCGCCGGCTTCGGGGTCTGGGTCCATAGCGGCTGGTTGATGGCGCCGATCTGGGTTCTGGCCTACCTCGCGGGAACGGCTCTTACCTACATTGCTCTGCGCCCGCGCAACCCGGACCATCCCGCAACCCGGGCCTTGGGCATCGGCAGCTTTTTCCTGTCGACGGCGGTGTTCGTCTCGTTGCCGCTCTATGCGATCGCAATGGGCGATCCTGTCCTGCAATTCTGTGGGGCCATGGGGATTGTCACGCTTTGCGTCTTCAACCTGTTCCGGGAAGAGACGCCCGCCATCCTGCTGCCCTTCGACGTGGCGATCGGCTGGACCGCCATCGGTATCATTGCCGCCACCTTCATCCCCGGCCAATCCTCTTTCGTCGCCGAGGCCATCATGGTGCTGCTCTGCCTTGTCGCGGGAGGCTACTACACGCTGGCCTTGATCGAGACACGTGCGACGCAAGCCCGCCTGCGAGAAGCGGCGCGGCGCAAGCAGGCCGAAAGAGAGATGGAGGCCATCGGCCGTCTGTCAGGTGGAATTGCCCATGATTTCAACAATATCCTGACCGTCCTTCAAGGCTGTCTCGAGCTTTATCACGTCGTCCCCCAAGGGAAAGAGCGGGATATATTGGTGGACGAGGCGCAAGACGCCAGCAAGCGGGCCTCGGCACTGGTGTCGCAGCTCCTTGCTTTTGCGCAGCGCGCACCCCTTGACCCGATCGCGCTTGATGTGGGCGACTGCATGGCCGGGCTTGCCGCGCTGTCGCGGGAACTCCTGCCCGTTGGCGTGGCGCTCGAAACCCGCGTCCCGCCGGATCCTGTCGCCGTGATGGCTGACGCGGATGGGCTTCGGACGGCAATTCTGAACCTGGTCAGGAACGCCCGCGACGCCGTCGGCAGCCGTGGTGCCGTCATCCTCGCGGTCGACATGTGCAAGGGCCCGGCAGACAAGGCGACCTGCATACCCGAAAGCAACCCCGGCGACGCCCATTTGCGCTTCTCCGTCGCCGATGACGGTCCGGGCATGACGTCGGAAGCCAGTCGCCGTGCGCTCGAACCGTTCTTTTCCACCAGACCCGTTGGCAAGGGGTCCGGGTTGGGTCTATCGATGGCAAAGGGTTTTGCCGAGCAATCAGGCGGCGCGCTGCGTTTGCAGACCTCGGAAAACGGAACGATCGTCTCGTTGCATTTGCCGATCGCGCTCCCTCGCGCCTGAGGGATCTGGACCTTGGGCAGGCCGCACTCAAGTCGCAATCTCCAGGCCACCGGCTGGTCGAACTCGATGATCTGTCGCGCGAGACGTGCACTGGGGGTCACGGATTACGCCATTGCCCTGCAACGGATATGGCCGCACGATTGCCGACACAACGCCGGCATCCGGTCGAGGAAGTCGGCCCCCTGAACCACTTCCATGCACCCCGCCACCACGCCAAAAGATCATCATCATGCACAATCATACGCCCCAGGGCTCGACGCCATGATCGCCACACTTCTGTCCGCGTCCTTCACGCCATTCACGACCGCGATTGCGCTGCTGTTCGGGCTGCTGGCACTGGAGCTTGGCCTGCCTCTTGTCGGTGCCGTCCTGAGGGCAGACAGCGTCGATACGGGCTTCGATGGCCTTGCAGCAAGCGCGCGCCCACCGCGACCGACCGCCAAGGTGCCCGAGGCCGCCTCCGCCCGCCCTGAGAACGGCGCCGCAGGCCCTGCCGAATGACAGCGGACCAGATCATTGCCACGCTTGGCCTGGCGCCGCATCCCGAAGGGGGCCACTATCGACAAACATGGGTGGCGGACGGCCCTGGACGGCCCACCGGCACCTGCATCTATTTCCTGTTGAAGGGGGGCGAAGTCAGCCATTGGCACCGGGTCGATGCCACGGAAATCTGGCTCTTCCACGCGGGCGCGCCCCTTGTCCTGTCGGTCGCCGCAACGGAGGAAGGCCCCGCAAACGATCATTTGCTGACCCCGGATCTGACCCGGGGCGCACCGCAACTGATTGTCCCGCCGGACCATTGGCAATCCGCGCGCAGCACCGGGGCCTATACGCTTGTATCCTGCACGGTGTCGCCCGGCTTCCGCTTCGACGGCTTCACCCTTGCTGTCCCCAGCTTCGACATCCCGCGCGGCTGACCGACAGGCGCGCCCGTCCCTTCATCTTTCCATGGAGACTCGGTTCCAGCGCAACGCAGCCCCGCGCACGCCTGCCCAACCAGCGTTATCGTCCTTCGTCGGGGCCTCGCGTCCGGACCCCGCACGTCTCCGAAGGACCATGGCGCAGGGCGACCGAGACGCCGTCACAATCCCAGCACGTGTCGCATTCATTCGCACTCACGCGACCCAATCGAACCTCTTGATAAAGCACGTCCCAGACGCGCAAGACCGGTGCCCACTGTTGCGCGACGTGTTCTAGAGGACCCCTTGCATCCCTGGTCGCGACCTCCGCCCGCCTCCGACTGGGGCCGCAACACCGGTCGTGCCCGGGGCCGAGGTCGGCAGGCCCCGCTGCACCCGAACCGCAAGATATGCAAAGGCCTGCGCTTCCAGTGCATCGCCGTCCAGCCCGACCGCTTCCACCGCTATGGTCGGGCAACCGCAAGCCTCTGTCAGCAACGCCATCAGTGTAGCGTTCTTGCGCCCGCCCCCCGTTACCAGAATCCGCTCCGGCACGCCGGGCAGATGGGACATGCCGCGTGCTACGGATCCGGCGGAACAGGCCGTCAAGGTCGCCGCCGCATCCGCGTCGCTCAGGTCCGCCACCCTCTGCACCAGGTCCGCAAACGCATCTCGGTCGAGCGACTTTGGCGGCGCGATGTCGAACCAGGGTCTGCCGAGGACCTCTTCCACCACGCCGACGTTGACCGCGCCGCCTGCGGCAAGGGCACCGTCCAGGTCGAACATTCCAAGACCGCGCGCAACCATCAGATCATCGATGGGCGCATTCGCCGGCCCGGTGTCGAAAGCCAGGCACGCCCCCGGCAGTTCCGGCCCCGCGACCGTGGGATCGACCCACGAGATATTGCCCACGCCGCCCATGTTCAGGAACGCCACTGGCCCGAGCGCGCCGATGAACCGCGCACAGGCCCAGTGATAGAACGGCGCCAGCGGCGCGCCCTGCCCGCCCAAACCCATGTCGTTGCTGCGGAAATCCCAGATGACCTCGACGCCCAGCGCTGTTGCCAGCACCGCGCCATCGCCCACCTGATGGGTCCGCCCGCCCGCCGGGTCATGGGCCAGCGTCTGCCCGTGAAAGCCAAGGACATCCACCGCGGGCAAATCCACCATCGCCGCGACATGCGCCGCCTCGACCACGCGCGCCGCCGCATCCGCGCGCGCCTCCCCCGGCCAGGCGCCCATCGCCGCGCGCAGCACGGCCCGGTCGGCCTCGGGATACGGGGCCGAGCGAACCTCGCCGAACCCCGCGATCTCTACCCCGTCCGTCTCGATCACCGCCACATCGACGCCATCGAAGGACGTTCCCGACATCGCCCCTGCCGCCGAAACGACAACCGCTCCATCGTGCCGATCGCCGCCGCCTTGGCGCAGCCTCTTTTCCTTGCCTGCCATTCCCGTTACACCCTCCCCGCGGCCCCACCCTTGCCCGGACACCCCATGACCTACCAGCCCAAATCCGATTTCCTCCACACCCTGACCCAGCGCGGGTTCATCGCCGATTGCACCGACCTGCAAGACCTGGACGAGCGCTGCCTGAAGGGGCCGATCACCGGCTATATCGGTTTCGACCTGACCGCCACCAGCCTGCATATCGGCAATCTCGTGCAGATCATGCTGCTGCGCTGGCTGCAAAAGACGGGGCATCGTCCGATCACGCTGATGGGCGGTGGCACCACCAAGGTCGGCGATCCCTCGGGCAAGGACGAGATGCGGAAAATCCTCACCGTGGACCAGATCAACGCCAACGCGGACGGCATCCGGACGGTGTTCGCGCGCTACATCTCTTATGGCGACGGCCCCACCGACTCTCCGCTTGTCAACAACGCCGAATGGCTCGACAAGCTCAACTATATCGAGTTTCTGCGCGACATCGGCAAACATTTCACGATCAATCGAATGCTGGCCTTCGAAAGTGTGAAGTCGCGGCTCGACCGGGAGCAACCGCTCAGCTTCATCGAGTTCAACTACATCCTGCTGCAAAGTTACGACTACCTCGAGCTTTACCGCCGCTATGGCTGCACCTTGCAGATGGGCGGGTCGGATCAATGGGGCAACATCGTCTCGGGGGCGGATCTTATCCGCCGGGTCGAAGGCTTCGCGGCAAGCGCGCTGACCACGCCGCTGGTCACGCGCGCGGACGGCAAGAAAATGGGCAAATCGGCCGATGGCGCCGTTTGGCTGAACGAGGATGCGATGTCGTCCTACGCGTTCTGGCAATGGTGGCGAAATGTGCCAGACGCCGATGTAGCGAAATTCCTGAAGATGTTCACGGAACTGCCGGTGGACGATTGTGTGCGTCTGGGCGCGCTCGGCGGGCAGGAGATCAACGAAGCCAAGATCATTCTCGCCGACGAAGTCACGGCCCTGTGCCGGGGCACCGAGGCCGCCGCCACCGCAAATGCCACCGCGCGTGAAGTGTTCGAAAAGGGCGGTGTAGGCGATGACCTGCCAACGCTCACGCTCACCCGTGCAGAATTGGGCGCGGGTATTTCCATCGTGCAACTCATCACCCGCGCAGGCCTTGCAGGATCGGGCAAGGAGGCCAAGCGCCTGATCGCGGAAGGCGGTGCACGGATGAACGACGCAGCGCTTGGCGATGCGGGGCTGTTGGTGGGGGCAAGCGATCTGGCACAGCCGATGAAGCTGTCTGCAGGCAAGAAGCGCCATGCGCTCGTCGTGCTGGAGGGGTGACGCCGCGCGCGACAGATTAACCTCGAATTGACGGAATCAGGGGCAATGTTGCCCTTATGTTCGATTTCGCATCCCCTGCTGACCTCATCGCGACCCAGGCCCTTCACCGGGCTGCATCGCTGCAATCCCGACATCCACCGGCCTTGCAGCAAAGCGACCTGTGGCTAGAGGCGACGCGCCTTCTGGGGACGCTGGCCGCGCGGGAGGATGTGGCCGGAACGCGCGCCATCATCCTGCGCAAGCGGATGCCGATGGTGGGAGAGATGGCCCTGATCTCCCGCGCCGATCTGGCACTTGACGCCGCCCGCGCCGCCAATCTGCGCCACGATGTGGGCGTGCGGCATCTGGTCGTGAACGCTGAATCGCCGTCCGACGCCCGCGCCTTGGCGCAGGCTGGGTTCCACAAGATCTTCGCGCCGCGCGTCATGGCCGACCTTGCGCTGTGGCCTTCGCCCGACCGCATGGCCGCGCGCCTTTCGCCGAAATGGCGCAACCGTCTGCGACACGGGCAGGCGCAGGGACTGGTGATCCAGCGTCGCCCCCTGCCGCCCGACACACGCCATTGGCTGTTCCGGGCGGAGGCTGCGCAATCCCTGCGCCTTTGGTATCAGCCCCTGCCGCCCGAGATGATCGCCGCCATGGCAGCTACGCGCCCCGGCGTCGCGCAATTGTTCACGGCCTACCGGCTCGGAAGCCGCGTGGGCGCGATGTTGTTCCTGCGCCACGGAACCGCCGCCACTTACCAAATCGGGTGGAGCAGCCCGGAAGGGCGCCGCCTGTCTGCCGGTCCTGCCCTGATGTGGCGGGCCATGGTGGAGCTGCAGGCCATGGGCATCACGCGCATTGATCTTGGCGCGGCCGACCCGGCCAACGCGCCCGGCCTGGCGCATTTCAAGCGCGGCACAGGGGCGGAATTGCGCACCCTCGGCGGATCATGGCTCGACACCATCTGGGCGCGGCGGATGCGTCGTGCGTCCCGCGCCCGTGCGGTGGCCGAACTGGACGCGGCGCGGCACCGCAACCTGCCGACCATGCCAACACCACAATGGACCACGATTTGACGGGTCCCGACGGGTGACAGATCCCCCGCGGCAGAAACAGCGCCGATCATGAGACATGCGCGTGTAGGCTCAGTATTGGCCGCAACAGCCGCAGGACTCGAATGCTATTCCATGCCTACCCCGCCATCGCCCGCAGCAGTCGCGCGCGGGTCGGCGGGACGGCGCGAATCTCCAATCCGGTGAACACATGCAACGTCCCCAGTTCGGCGTCGATCACCGCGTGGTCGCTGACCCATCCGCCCATCAGCAGGTAGGTCCTGAGCAGCGGCGGCATTCCCGCCTGCGCGGCCTTCAGGTCGGGCCTGCGGCGCAGCCGCTTGGCGAAGCGAAACACCGACGGCGCCTTGACCCGCGGCAACCACCGCTTCGGCGCCAGGTGCCGGTCGCGCAGCAGGGCGAAGGCATCGTAGTGGTCCCGCGCCTCGGTGCCGTGAAAGGACGAACAACCAAAAAGCATCTCCACCCCGCAGGCATCGACATGGGCTGTCATGGCGCCCCATGCGACGCGCAGGATGTCGGCATCGTAGCAGTCGGGATGGATACAGAACCGCCCCATCTCCACCATGGGACCATCGAAGGCCTCCAGCGCCGACAACCCGTAGAATTGCGCCGAATAGCTGCGTCCGATCTCCGCCCCGCTGCCCAGATGCAGCAGCCGGAAGCAACACACCAGCGCGCCGCTGCGCTGATCCTCCACCAGCACGTGGGTGCAGTCCGCATCAAAGGGATCACTGTCCAGTTCGTCGTCAACCCGGAAGGCCAAGGCGCGCAAGCGCTGTGCGGCCTCACGGTCGGCATCGGTCTCGGCCATGCGGGCGGCATACCGCCCCTTGCGCAATGTCAGCATACGCTTCGCTCCCGCGGCCCCTGTTGTGATCAGCCTACAGGCCAAGCGTAACCAGTCCGCGACAGTCTGACGATGTGCCTGAATGTCGGCGCGCGCAAGACCCCGCCGCGATGGATCAACCGCCGAGCGCGTCGCCGATATTGATGCGCCCGAAATTCGACAGGATCTGGCTTAGAAAGCCCACATCGCGAACCGAGCTTTCCGTGACCCGGCGCGACAATTGCACGATCTGCCCGTCCTCAAGCCCGAACCGCTCGATATTGGTGACGCGCCCAGCCGCGCTGAACGAAATCGCGACGATGTCACGCTCGATCACCTCTGGGGCGTTATAGGTGAAATTGCGCACCCGATACTGGGTGTAGAACCACGCCTCGTCGCGCAGGACGCCACCACTGCCGGGCGCGCCGGCCACGTCCTGCACCGCCTCGCGGCTGTCACCGACATTGATCTGTGCCAGCACATCGGGCGGTGGCACGTAGCCGTGATTGGAATAGGTCGCCGCGCAGGCGGCCATCAGGGCACTGATCCCGAGAACCAGGCTGACTTGGCGGAATTTTCCGGGGATCACAGAAAGAAGAAACTGTCGCATCACGATTGGACCTGCCTGCACATGCTCGAACGGCCCCCCGTGTTCACAGATGAGAGGCTCCATTTGGCCCTGAACCGCTTGCGAAGCCCGGGGAAGCTGAATATCGGCATACCTCAGGGCTGCGCTTTGGGCAAGTAAAGCGCCCATGTGTTCTGCAGTCCGCGCGATCCGCCTGAAGGGAGCCCGATGACAACCGAGAACCTGACGCTGACGCGCCTGAGCCGTGCCATACCCACCCGTTTCGTGCTGGAACCGCAGGCCGAGGCCCGATCCGCCATCGCCGACACGTTGGACTTGCGCAGTTTGCGCAAGCTGCGGCTGGAGGGTGTGCTGTTGCCCGAAGGCAAGTCCGATTGGCGGCTGGAGGCGAAACTGGGCGCGACCGCCGTGCAATCCTGCGTGGTGACGCTGGAGCCGGTAACCACGCGCATCGACACCGATTTCGTGCGATCCTATCGCGCGGATCTTCCCGAACCGGTTGGCGACGAGTTGGAAATGCCTGAGGACGACACGATCGAGCCGCTTCCTGCGACGCTTGATCTTCGCGTGGTGATGATCGAGGCGCTGGCCCTGGCGCTTCCCGACTATCCCCGCGCCAAAGGGGTGGAACTGGGACAGGCGGTCTTCGCGCCCCCCGGCGTGCCGCCCCTGACCGACGAGGATGCCAGACCGCTGGCTGGTCTCGCCGCCTTGCGAGACAAGCTTGCGGGGGGCGGATCAAGCTCGGATGATGATCCGGAAAACGGGGGCTGAACCGGTACGCAGCGCCCGCCTGGCTCCCTTGGGCGCCGGAACCCGAATAGGGGTTGCATGGCGGAGGAATCCAGCTATGTTCCCGGCCTCATTCGCCCCCCGGTATTGGTGTCGCCTGGGCCTTGCCGCGCAAGCAGCGCGCAAGATCCTGGCAGCCACATTGGGACCGGGACGGCGAGACGATATTTGACGCGATCGGACACCCCCATCATGGGCGGCGCAGTCCCTAAACCCGAGGATGTGACATGGCTGTCCCCCAGAACCGAGTGACCCGTTCCAAGCGCAACATGCGCCGCGCCCACGATGCGCTGGACGGGGCGAACCCCAATGAGTGCCCGTCCTGCGGCGAGTTGAAGCGCCCGCATCACGTCTGCCCGTCTTGCGGTGTTTATAACGAGCGTGAAGTGATCGCCCAATCGGCCGATATCGACCTCGACGAAGACGCGGCGTAATTGCCGCCCGGCGAAGGCGGGCCTGACCACATGGGCGACGGCACGGCGTTGACGGCAAAACCGGTGCAGGGCACCGTGTTGTCGGTGGACGCGATGGGGGGCGATCTTGGCCCCTCGGTCGTCGTTTCGGGCATGGCCAAGGCTGCCGAAAAGAATGGCGGTCTGCGCTTTATCGTCCATGGCGACAGGCCCGAGCTGGAGCGTCTGATCGGTCGCAAGCGCGGCCTTCTCGACCGATGCGAGATCCGCCATACCACCGGCGTCGTGACCATGGACGCCAAGCCGAGCCATGTCATGCGCCATGGCAAGGACACGTCCATGTGGTCCGCGATCGAGGCGGTCCGCGGCGGCGAAGCCTCTGTCGCGGTGTCTTGCGGAAATACCGGTGCGCTGATGGCGATTTCCATGATCCGCCTGCGCAAGATCGAAGGTGTGAACCGCCCCGCCATCGCCTGCCTCTGGCCCTCGCGCAATCCGTCCGGCTTCAACGTCATGCTCGATGTCGGTGCCGATATCCGCGCCGATGCCGAGGATTTGCTGCAATACGCGCTGATGGGGGCAAGCTATGCCCGAAACGGCCTGAACCTGCCCCGCCCGCGCATCGGCTTGCTGAATGTCGGGACCGAGGAACACAAGGGGCGCGCCGAATTGAAGGTCGCCGCCGAGATGATCGAACTGGCGGCCCGGTCCGCCGATTTCGATTTCGTGGGCTTCGTCGAGGGGGGAGACCTGCCCTCTGACCGCGTCGATGTGATCGTGACCGACGGATTCACCGGCAACGTTGCCCTCAAGACCGGTGAAGGCACCGCGCGCCTGATCCGCGAATTGCTGGCGGAAGCGTTCAAGAAAACACCCTTCTCGCGCATCGCGGCCCTGTTGGCCTATACTTCGCTGCGTCGGCTGAGCAAGCGGATCGACCCGCGACGCGTGAACGGCGGGGTGTTCCTCGGACTTAACGGCACAGTCGTGAAATCTCACGGATCCGCCGATGCGACCGGTGTGGCGGCCGCCCTGAAACTTGCCGAACAATTGGCCGCCAGTGGCTTCAACAAGCGCCTGGCCGCGCGGATCGCGCAGGCCGAAGTCGCGGCTACATCCGCCATCCAGAACAAGGACGCGTCCCAATGACGACACCCGCCAAGGCAATCCGAGCGGTTCCCGTCGGCATCGGCCACTACCTGCCCGACCGCATCGTGCACAACGCCGAATTCGAGGCGATGGAAGGGCTCGACACCTCCGACGAATGGATCAGGTCGCGATCCGGCATCGAACGCCGCCATTTTGCCGCCAAGGGCGAAACCACCAGCCAGATGGCGATCGCCGCCGCCCGCAAGGCGCTGTCCCAAGCCGGTCTGCAGCCCGCCGATATCGACGCGGTCATCGTCGCCACCTCCACCCCGGATCTTACCTTCCCCTCCGTCGCGACCATGGTGCAGGCCGGGCTGGAGATGCCGGGCGGGTTCGCCTTCGATGTGCAGGCCGTCTGTGCCGGCTTCATCTATGCGCTGACCACCGCCAATGCACTTATCGTAACGGGGCAAACGCGCCGCGTGCTTGTGATCGGGGCCGAGACCTTCAGCCGGATCATGGACTGGACCGACCGGACCACCTGTGTCCTCTTCGGGGACGGCGCTGGCGCGCTGATCCTTGAGGCACAGGACGGAACCGGTGCCACGACCGACCGTGGCATCCTTGCCACCGACCTCAATTCCGACGGAAGGTATCGCAACCTGCTCTATGTTGATGGTGGCGTATCGGCGACGCAATCCACCGGCGTCCTGCGGATGGAGGGCAAGGAAGTCTTCCGCCATGCCGTTGAAAAACTTGCAAAAACAGCTGAAATTGCGCTGGAGAAGGCTGGAATAGGCATGGACGAGATCGATTGGGTCGTCCCGCACCAGGCCAACATCCGCATCATCGCCGGGACAGTGAAGAAATTCGGCCTGTCGATGGACAAGGTCATCGTGACCGTGCACGACCACGGCAATACCTCCGCCGCGTCGATCCCGCTGGCGCTGTCGGTCGGTGTGGCCGACGGTCGGATCCGTCGGGGCGATGTGCTGGTGACCGAGGCCATCGGCGGCGGACTTGCATGGGGTGCGGTCGTCCTGCGCTGGTAGGCGTTCCTGCGCGATCAGAGGCGCCTGAAGTGGATGTCGTGCGACGCCGAAGCACTCCGGCCCAACGCCCTGTATTGACTAATAAAACCGCTTGTCTCATCCTGACCTCAAAACAGGGGGACAAAACACATGTCGGCAAAGACATTGACGCGAATGGATCTGAGCGAAGCCGTGTTCCGCGATGTTGGTCTTTCGCGCAACGAATCCGCGCAACTGGTGGAGCGTGTGCTCGAGTTGATGTCCGACGCCTTGGTGCAGGGGGAGCAGGTCAAGATCTCGTCCTTCGGCACCTTTTCGGTCCGCGCAAAAACGGCCCGCGTCGGCCGCAATCCGAAAACCGGCGAGGAAGTGCCGATCAGCCCGCGCCGCGTGCTGACGTTCCGTCCGTCGCACCTGATGAAGGACCGGGTCGCTGCGGGAAATCGCACCTGACCTTCGTCGCCTGAACCGCCCGGAGACGGCAGGCCATAGACGATCCACCCGAACCGCCCCGGCAGTGGGCGGATGGCGGGAACAGGGGTATAGAGACCGCGGCCCTGACGGGACGCCCGGAACACAGGACCCGAGCCATGGCAAAATCTGCGCAAGCCTTCCGCACCATCCGCGAAGTGGCGGACTGGCTCGATGTCGCGGCCCATGTGCTGCGGTTCTGGGAATCGAAATTCAACCAGATCAAGCCGGTCAAACGCGCGGGAGGGCGGCGGTATTATCGCCCGGCAGACTTGGCGCTGGTGGGTGGCATCAAGGTCCTGCTGCACGACCGGGGCATGACGATCCGGGGCGTTCAGAAGATGATTTCGGATGAGGGGGTCGAAGCCGTGAGCGCGCTGTCTCCGCCGATCGACACGCTGCTCGACAACCCCAATGTCGTGCAACTCGACTCTGCCGATGCTTGGGATATGGATGCGGAATCCGATGTCGGCGAAGACTTGGCCAACGATGCGCACGAGGCAGCAGCGGTTGCGGAAACGACGCCCGAGCCGGAGCCTGTCGCCGAGGTGACGCCCGCGCCCGATCCCATCCCCACAGCCCCCGCTGCCGACCAAGCTCCCCCTGCCACCACCTCGACCGCAGCACAGGACGCGCCCGAACTTCCGATCACAGCCCATTTGGCCGACGCCCTGCTGTCGGATGCTCCTTTGCCCGAGCCACGCGAAGACGCGGCCGTCGCGGCCACACCTCCGGATCCCGCCGGGAACTCGGATACGGCACCCGACCCTGCCTCCGATCCGACACCGCCGCTGCCACACGCTCGCGGCAGTGTCGATGCACTCACTTCCCTCGCGGGCTTCGCATCCCTGCCGCCGGCACAACGCGCTGCCCTCCGGCCCCAGATCGCGGCCCTCGCCCGCCTGCGCGACCGGATGGTGTCCGATCGCACCGGCACCTGACATCCCCCCTTCCCTTCTCCACACCAGCCCTTGCGCCTCCCCTGAAAATGGCTAGAAGGGCGGCAAGTCGGGCTATGGCGCAGCCTGGTAGCGCGTCCGTCTGGGGGACGGAAGGTCGCAGGTTCGAACCCTGCTAGCCCGACCAATCACCGCTCTACCGCCAACAATCCACCTGCGGGCCTTGCCAGCGGGGCACCTTGGCGCTTTCCTGCAACGCCATGGCGGGCAGAAGGAGCGCTTCGACCGATGACTGATTCCCCTCAAGGCGTCCTGCCGGATCACGCCATCCATTCCATGATCCGCGGCCACCGGATCTCCGCCGCCGACCCGATCCCGCCCGACCAGGTGCAACCCGCCAGCCTCGACCTCCGCCTCGGATACCGCGCCTACCGCGTCCGCGCATCGTTCCTGACCGGCACGACCCGCACCGTCGCCGACCGCCTGCCCGAATTCACCATGCACGAAATGGACCTGACCCGGGGCGCGGTGCTGGAAAAAGGCTGCGTCTATGTGGTTCCCCTGTTGGAATCCCTTGCTCTGCCGCCCGACATCACCGCCGCGTGCAACGCAAAAAGCTCCACCGGTCGCGTCGATTGCCTGACCCGCGTGATCGCCGATGGCGGGGTCGAATTCGACCGCATCCCCGCCGGCTACCAAGGCCCGCTCTATGCCGAGATCTGTCCGCGCTCCTTCTCCGTCAAGATCGAGCCGGGCCTGCGTCTCAACCAGATCCGCTTCCGACGCGGCCATGCAATCCTGTCCGACGCGCAACTCCGCGCCCGTCACGGGCAAACACCCTTGGTCGATCACGATCCGCTGATCGATGATGGCCTCGGCTTCTCCGTCGATCTCGCCCCCGAGGGCACCACGCTTGTCGGCTACCGCGCCAAGCCCCATGCCGGCGTCATCGACCTGACCCGGATCGGCACCCACGAGATCGCCGACTTCTGGGAGGACCTGCACAGCACCAACGGACAGATCATCCTCGACCCCGGCGCCTTCTACATCCTCGTCAGCCGCGAAGCGGTCACGATCCCTCCAGACTGCGCCGCAGAGATGGCCCCCTACCTCGCCATGGTGGGCGAATTCCGCGTCCACTACGCGGGCTTTTTCGACCCCGGCTTCGGACACGGCACCCCCGCGCGCGGTGTCCTTGAAGTGCGTTGCCACGAAGCGCCCTTCGTTCTGGAGCACGGGCAAACAGTCGGACGCCTTGTCTACGAAACCATGGCCACACTCCCATCCCGACTCTATGGTTCGGACATCGCCTCGAACTACCAGGGTCAGGGTCTGAAATTGTCAAAACACTTCAAGTCCTGACAGGCGAACAGGCGCAGCTTCATCTTCACTGAAAACGCCCGGGGGTGCGGGGGCGGCGCCCAGGTTCGAGGCGCTGCCTCGAAACCGAGGCATAGCGTCCGCTGCTGCGTGGCAATAGCCTGGCGCGTGCCGCGTTCATTCGCAGTCACGCGACCCGCTCCAACCTTTTGATGCCGCACGTCCGAGACGCGCAAAATCGGTTCCCACTCTTGCGCGACGTGCTCTAACCGGCGCAAGCGGCGCCGCCGTTCCGTCATCGTGCATGGCCATCGTCCGCGACACCCGCGCGCTGCGCCGCGCTCAACGCGGCCATGGGCAGCACGTAGGAATGGATCGAAAACACCACCGCCCCCGTGCGCGGCAACCGCATCAAGGCCTGCAGTTCCGATCGCAGATACGATCCCCTGGCGCGATCCTGCCGAGGCGCATCGACGGAACGGGGCTGAAAAAGATCCGGGTCGACATAGACCATCGCATTCTGCCGCCAGATCGGAGCGCCCACCCGCAGATGGTCGAACACTCGCTGCACCCGCCGCGCCATCTCCACATCATAATCTGCAACCGGGTCGTGGATCGCCAGCATCCCGCGTCCGATCTTCTCGGCGAGGGTCCAGGAGGCCGGAAAACACAGCACCGCCGCCGTCAGCATATGCTCGGCCGCGCCTTGCGGCTTTTCCAGCACGCACAGGTCCTGCTGCACCAACCGCGCCAGTGTCCCCAACGGATCATCCGGCACCAGGTCCACCTCGACCCCATCGGGGCGCAGGCACTGGCCCTCTGACCACCGATACCCGTCCCGACCGCGCAGGATCCGCAGGACTTCGCCGTGAAGCTCTGCTACCGCAGCCTCCGCCACCGGCAGCACCGCGATCACATCGTTGCGCCGCTCTGCCACCAATCTGTCGCGCAACGCCATCTGGCCCGAATAGGCCTCGTCCCGCAGCAACCAGCCATCCTTGTCGACCAATGGCTGCAATCCCGGCAGGCGTCGTGTGGCCTCGGCCATCCAGGGTGCGCTCGGAAGCCGCTGGTGCAAGACATGGTCCATTTTCGACACCTCCGACGCCGCGTTCAGGCCGCGCACCGCCCGGCGCAGACTTCATCCTGCCTCAGGCGCAGGAGTATCCCAGTTGAACCAAGCCTTTCGCCGCGATTTTCGCAAGATCGACCCGACGAAAGGCGTCCTTCTGCCGGACGGGACGCTCAACGACAACGACCGGATCGAGATCGGTCCGACGACACTGGCCTATGACGAATGGGCTGCCGCAGGCCTTATCCTGCCCGACTTGCCAGCCATGCGGCAGTATCGTCTGAACCGCCTCGTCGCTTACCTGCACGAGCGGTATTGGGCCGCAATCCTCATGTTCGACCCGCTCAACATCCGCTATGCCACCGACACCACAAGCATGCAGCTCTGGAACACCCACAACCCGTTCCGCGCCTGCCTTTTCTGCACCTGCCTTTTCTGCGCCGACGGGCACATGGTGCTTAGGGAATACAAGAACTCGCCCTTTCTCGCCGACCACACCACCCCTGGTGCGCGAAATCCGCGATGGTGCGTCGATGTTCTGTTTCGCCACCGGCGATCATGGCCACCTATCCCTTCGACGCGGCACTGATGAGGCATTAGGGCCGGGTTTGTCCCGCCTTATGGCTGTTCCCAAGCGATCCACGCCACCAACCCGAAATGATCCGATCGCAGCCGCGCGCGCAAATCCGTCGTGCCCCAGCCATCGGTCAGCACATGGTCGATCGAAAGTCCGACATTGCGCACTTCTATCGTGGACTCGACCGGTCCGATCCGGCACAGACCGCCCGCCCGTGCGATCCGCCGCACCGAATTACCCCAGGGCACCATGTTGAAATCCCCTGCGATCACCATCCGTCCCGACACGGCCTCCACCGCCGCCAGGATATCCGGCAGCAGCGCCGCTTGCCCATGGGGGTATGGCCAGACCTGATGGACCGACGCGACCCAGACCGAACCGCCGGGGGCATCCACGACCGCATGGGCAAGGCTGCGTTGCCGCGTGCATCCGCCTTGGGACAGCGGCCAGCGCGACGCCACGGCCATCGCGCCCCAGCCCGCGAAGTTGCAGATGTGCTGATGGGGATGATCCGGCAACAGCACCGGCAGCGCCTCGGCGGTTGCCTGCGTCACCTCCTGCAATACGACGACATCGGCCCCGCTCGACTCGATATCTACCCCCAACGCCACCCAATCCACCCGGCCCGCGGCAAGGTTCTTGGAATAGACGATGATGTCCGGATCGGACGGAACGGGCGGTGAATGGAACGGGCTGAAACTGGCCACATGGACAAGGGCCGCCGCTGCCGCCGAAAGTGCCACCGCCCCCGTCGCCCATTGCCGGAACAGCACCGCCACCACGCCTGTGCCGCCCAGGACCACCGCAATGCCCACCCGAAACACTGCCAGCGAATCGCCCAACGGATGCAGCGCGCCAAGGTAGCTACCCGAAAGCACCACCAGCCCCGCAACTGCGCACAGGCGCACCAACCCCCTCGATACCCGCACCAATCCGCCCCGCCACGATCACGTGCCGGGAACTTAGGCGCACGCCCGCGTGAGAACAATGACATGGATATTGCCCGTTACGCCCATCCGACCACATGTTGAGAATAACAAAGGATGCCTTGCCCATGCCCACCGAACGTTTCACCTTTCCCGGCCATGGCGGCCACGATCTTGCCGCCCGTCTCGACCTGCCCGACGGCCCGCACGTCGCGACGGCACTGCTGGCGCATTGCTTCACCTGCGGCAAGGATATCGCCGCCGCCCGCCGGATCGCCACGCGGCTTGCGGCACAGGGCTTCGCGGTTCTGCGCTTCGATTTTACTGGGCTGGGGCATTCGGGGGGCGAGTTCGAAAATACGACCTTCACCTCCAATGTCACCGACCTAGTCGCCGCCGCCGACGCGCTTGCGGCACGCGACATGGCGCCCGCGCTGCTGATCGGCCATTCACTTGGCGGGGCCGCGATCTTGCGCGCGGCGGGCCGTATTCCCTCTGCGAAGGCCGTCGTCACCATCGGCGCGCCGTTCGATCCGGCCCATGTCACCCATAATTTCGGCGATGCGCTGGACCGGATCGCCCGGCATGGCGCGGGAGAAGTCCAGTTGGGCGGCCGCGCCATCCGCATAGGTCAAAGCTTCATCGACGACGTGAAGGCCGAAAAGCTGGCTCCGGACATCGCCAGTCTCGGCAAGGCGCTGCTGGTCCTGCACGCGCCCCGAGACGCCACCGTCGGCATCGACAACGCGACCCGGATCTTCATGGCGGCCAAGCATCCTAAAAGCTTTGTCACCCTTGACGACGCCGACCATCTCGTCAGCCGTCCGCAAGATGCGGATTACGCCGCCGACGTCATCGCGTCATGGGCGCGCAAATATCTCGACCTGCGCCACCCCGCCCCCCCCATCGGCGCGCCGGAGGGCGTGACGCGCGTGTCCGAGGTCGATCCGGATGGCTTCCTGCAGGACGTGAACGCCGGTCCCAAACACCACGTCACGGCAGACGAGCCGGAAAGCTACGGTGGCACCGATCGCGGATTTACGCCCTATCAGTTCCTTGCGGCTGGCCTCGGGGCCTGCACCTCGATGACGATCCGCATGTATGCGCGGCGCAAGAAGTGGCCGCTGGCGCATGTTTCGGTCGATGTCACCCATAACCGGGTCCACGCGCAGGATGCGGGGGTGGAGAGCGGGTCGCTCGACCAGTTCACCCGCATCATCAAGTTGACCGGCGACCTCGATCCAGACCAGCGCCAGCGCCTGCTGGAAATCGCGGACAAATGCCCTGTCCATCACTCGCTGGAGGCCGGCGCCACCATCAGGACGGAACTGATCCAAGCGGCAGAAGCGGCGTTGACTTGATCTCTTCCATGCTCAGCAGCGCGGTGACATTGTAGATCCGCACTTCCGAGATAAGAGCTTGATAAAACACGTCATAGGCCCGCGCATTGGTCACGCGCACCTTCAGGATGTAATCGATGTCTCCCGCCAGACGGTGCGCCTCCATCACCTCGGGGCGGGCTTGCAAGGTGGCCAGAAACCGCTTTTGCCATTCCGCTTCATGCTCGGACGTGCGGATCAACACGAAGAAGCACGCCTCCAGCCCCAGCGCCTCCGCATCCAGCAGCACGGTTTGCTGCCCGATGATCCCTGCCTCCTTCATCTTGCGAATCCGGCTCCAGACCGGCGTCTTTGACGACCCCACATGCTTGGCGATTTCCTCGAGCGAGCGCGAGGCGTCCTCCTGCAGCGCCACGAGGATTTTCCGGTCGAGCGCGTCGATCTGAACGGACATTCGGGGACCTTTCGGTATTGCGGACGGGGGTTCCGATCCCACCAGCATACAGAACATCCGTCCCTTTCAGCAAGCCACCACTGCCAGTTTGCAG
Source organism: uncultured Roseicyclus sp. (assembly GCA_964615955.1). GTDB lineage: Bacteria > Pseudomonadota > Alphaproteobacteria > Rhodobacterales > Rhodobacteraceae > Gymnodinialimonas. Next base: position 24,034 of record CAZTUG010000017.1, on the reverse strand, counting down.
GAAATTGTTCTACATTCAGGGGACACTTCGCCAACAAGGTTCCACATGCGCCACTTTCCCATCTTCCTCGACCTGCGCGGCCGCCGCGTCGTGCTCGCCGGTGGCGGTGATGCCGCGCTGGCCAAGTTGCGCCTGCTGTTGAAGACCGAGGCCAACATCACCGTCTTCGCCTCCGACCCCGCCCCCGAGATCGTGGCTTGGGACGCCGCGCGCAAGCTCCGCCTCTTGCGTCGCGCCTTTGGTCCCGGCGATGCCCTGTGCGCGTCGCTCGCCTATGCCGCGTCCGAAGATGAAGCCGAGGATTCGCGCGTTGCAGCACTTGCCCGCGCGGACGGCGCGCTTGTCAATCTCGTTGACAATCTCGAAGCATCCGCCTTCATCACCCCCGCCATCGTGGACCGCGATCCGGTGACCGTCGCCATCGGCACCGAAGGCGCGGCGCCGGTGCTCGCTCGCCGGATCAAGGCCGACCTGGAGGCAGCCCTGCCGCCGTCGCTAGGGCTGCTGGCCCGGATCGGCCAGCGCTTCCGCCGCGCCGCCGAGGCCCTGCCCATGGGCCGCAAGCGGCGCGATTTCTGGGCCGCGTATTACTTTGACAAGGGCCCGCAAGCGCTTGCCAAAGAGGGGGAAAATGGCCTTGAGCAGACGCTGGCCGATCTGCTGGCCGATCTGCTAGCCGATCACCTGTCCGCTGCGCCGGCTCGGGGTCGCGTGGATCTTGTCGGCGCCGGCCCGGGCGATCCGGAACTGCTGACACTGAAGGCGCGCAAGCTGCTCGACCGCGCCGACGTCGTGATCCACGACCGGCTCGTCAGCTCCGAAATTCTCGAACTGGCCCGCCGCGAGGCGCTGCTGATCGACGTCGGCAAGAAGGGCTTCGGCCCCTCTGCCAAGCAGGCCGACATATGTGCCCTGATGGTGGAACATGCGGCCAACGGCGCCCACGTGGTGCGCCTGAAATCCGGCGATCCGGGCGTCTATGGCCGTCTGGATGAAGAGATCGACGCGCTGGACGCCGCGAAGATCGACTGGGCCATCACCCCCGGCATCACCGCCGCCAACGCCGCCGCCGCGCAATTGGGCCAAAGCCTGACGAAGCGGGATCGGAACTCCGCCCTGCGCTTTCTCACCGGCCACGATGTGCACGGCTTCGCCGAACATGACTGGCGCAGCCTTGCCAGGCCGGGTGCCGTCGCCGCCATCTACATGGGTGCGAAGGGCGCGCGGTTCCTGCAAGGCCGCCTGCTCATGCATGGCGCCGCGCAGGACACCCCCGTGACCGCCGTCGAAAACGCCTCGCGACCGGACGCGCGGGTCATCGCCAGCACCCTTTCGCGCCTGCCCGCAGACATCGACGCGGCCAACCCAGACGGCCCCGTCATCCTGATGCTCGGACTCGCCTCAAGGGCAACGCAATCCGCCCTGTCCACCCTTCCGTCCCTGACCAAGGAATTCGCCTGATGCCCCGTCCATTCACGCCCAAGGTCGTCACCGCCAATGCGCTGCTGGAGGGAGACGTCGTTTACCTGACACGCTTTGGCGACTGGACCCGCAACCATGCGGATGCCGATCTGTTGGAAGATCAGGCCACCGCCGATCTGCGCCTGCTGGAAGCCCAGGCGCTGGCCCACGAAGTTGTCGGGCCCTATCTGGCCGATGCCAGGCGCGGCCCCAAGGGCCCCGAACCCATCCATTTCCGCGAGGCGTTCCGCACCCGCGGACCGTCGAACTACGCGCATGGCAAGCAAGCGACCCTTCAGGCCGACGGCAAGCAGGAGGCGCAGTGATGTATGCCTATTCCCGGTTCGACCGCGATTTCCTTGCCGAGCGCAACACACAGTTCCGCGCCCAGGTCGAACGCCGCATCGGCGGTTCCCTGACCGAGGATGAATTCAAGCCCCTGCGCCTGATGAACGGCCTCTACCTGCAACTCCACGCCTACATGCTGCGCGTGGCGATCCCCTATGGAACGCTCAATTCCGCGCAGATGCGGCAACTGGCGATGATCGCGGACCGCTGGGACAAGGGCTATGGCCATTTCACCACGCGCCAGAACATCCAGTACAACTGGCCCGCGCTCCGCGATGTGCCCGACATGCTCGATGCGTTGGCCGAGGTCGGAATGCATGCCATCCAGACGTCGGGCAACACCATCCGCAACGTGACGGCGGATCACTTCGCGGGGGCGGCGCAGGAGGAGGTCGCCGACCCTCGCCCGGTGGCGGAACTGATCCGGCAATGGTCCACCGACCATCCCGAATTCCAGTTCCTGCCCCGGAAATTCAAGGTCGCCGTGACGGGCAGCGCACAGGACCGCGCGGTCACGGCGGCCCACGACATCGGCCTGCGGCTGGTCAAGCGCCATGGCGAAATCGGCGCGACGGTCCTGGTCGGTGGCGGCCTCGGTCGCACACCCATGATCGGCAAGGTCCTCGCCGAATTCGTCGCCCTGCCCGACCTGCTGCCCTATCTTGAAGCCGTGGTGGCCGTCTACAACCTGCTGGGACGGCGTGACAACAAGTACAAGGCTCGTATCAAGATCACCGTTCACGAGACCGGAATCGACGAGATCCGGCGGCTGGTCGAAGCCGAATTCGGCCCAAGGAAGGCCGCGTTTCAGGGTGCCGACATGGAGCTGCTGGACAGGATCATCGCCGATTTCCATGCGCCGGACTTCGTGGGCGGTGCCGGTGACTTCGATGCGCTCCATGCCGCCGACCCGATCTTCCGCAGCTTCGTGGACACAAACGCGGCGGCCCACAAGCACCCGGATTACACGATCCTGACCGTGTCCCTGAAGGCCCACGGAGCCACGCCCGGCGACGCGACCAGCGACCAGATGCGCCTTCTGGCTGACCTGGCCGAGACCTATGGCCATGATGAGTTGCGCATCTCGCACGAACAGAACGTGATCCTGCCGCACCTGCCCAAACGCCACCTGCGCGCCGTCTTCGATGCGCTCGGTGCCGCCGGGCTTGCGACAGCCAATGTCGGCCTCGCCTCCGATATCATCGCCTGCCCCGGCATGGATTACTGCGCGTTGGCAACCGCGCGCTCGATCCCCGTCGCGCAAGAAATCGCGTTGCGCTTCGACGCGTTGAAGCTGGAGCATGAAGTCGGTCCGCTGAAGATCAAGATCTCCGGGTGCATCAACGCCTGCGGGCATCACCATGTGGGCCATATCGGGATCCTTGGGCTGGATCGCGCGGGGGTGGAGAATTACCAGATCACGCTTGGCGGCGATGGCGGCCCGGATGCCGTGATCGGCGACCGCGCCGGGCCGGGTTTTGCCTATGACGAGGTGGTGGATGCCATCGAGCGCCTGGTTCGCGCCTATCTCGCCATTCGCGACAGCGCCGATGAGACCTTCCTCGACACCTATCGCCGGGTGGGTGCGGCGCCGTTCAAGGCTGCGCTCTACCCGGAAGCCGAGGTCGACAGATCCGCATCCCGTGAGGACAGGGCAGATGCGGCCTGAAGTCATCCCTTTCCCGCCGGTGGAGGCGCGGGTGGCAGCCCTGAACGCACGCTACCGGCACCATTCCGCGATCTCGGTTCTGCAACATGCGCTGACCGACAGCGATACCGGCGCGGTCGCCATGGTCTCGTCCTTCGGGGCGGAGGCGGTGGTTCTGCTGCACATGGTTTCGGTGCTGGACCGGAGCACGCCGGTCCTGTTCATCGACACCGAGATGCTGTTTCCCGAAACACTCGCCTACCAGCGCGAGCTTGCCAGCCACCTGGGCCTGCGGGACATGCGCGTGATCCGCGCCTCGCGCACAGCGATGGCGGCCCATGACCCCGATGGACTGCTGCACAAGACCGATCCGGACGCCTGCTGCACCCTGCGGAAGTCCGCACCCCTGAACGCCGCACTTGCCCCTTTCGATGCCTGGATCACGGGCCGAAAACGGTATCAGGCCGGCAGCCGGTCCGAGCTTCAGTTCTTCGAGGCCGAAGGCACTGCGCGGATCAAGGTCAACCCGCTGGCCCATTGGCGCGCGGGCGATGTGCAAGACTACATGGTGGAAAATCGCCTGCCCAGGCATCCTCTGGTCGCGCGCGGCTATCCTTCGATCGGCTGCGCGCCCTGCACGTCGCCGGTGGCCGAGGGCGAAGATCCCCGCGCCGGGCGTTGGCGCGGTCAGGAAAAGGAAGAATGCGGCATCCATTTCGTCGACGGCAAGATGGTGCGCGCGCCCCTGCGGCAAGCGTCGTGACCGGCGGAACGCCGCGCTTACTGAGTATTTTTGGAAAGATGAAGCCATGACGAAGTCCACAGCAATCATAGTCCGCGATGACGGATTCTCCGCGGAGGATTGGACCGGGCGGCTGGTGCCGCTGCCAGGCGGCGTGGCCGCGAACGCGGACGGCGTCGATGTGGCCTCGGGCGACGATGTGGCCGCGCTGGCCGCGCATCTGAACCGTTTGCGGATGATCCGGATCGATTTCCCCAGCTTCGCGGACGGGCGCGGCTTCACGCTGGCGCGTCGGCTGCGGCAGATGGGCTATACCGGCAGGCTCCGCGCGCGCGGACATGTGCTGGCGGATCAATATGCGATGGCCCGGCGCGCCGGTTTCGACGAGGTCGAGATCAGCGGCGCATTGGCCGCCCGTCAGCCCGAAGCGCAATGGCTTGCCCGCTCGGTTTGGCGCGCCCACGACTATCAGGCGCGCCTGCGCCGGGCTGTCTAGGCGACCCTTTCCCTGATACATGTCAAAGACTACCTTGAAAGGGCGGGTGTAGATGGCACCCGGAAACAGATGACCGAGAACAGACCCGTGAATGACGCCTCCGCCACGCCCGTGAAAGCGGTCCTCACCCTGCCCGACGCCCAGACCGTGACCGAGGTGCAGCACTATACCGACCGCCTGTTCCGGTTCCGCTGTACGCGGCCCGCCTCCCTTCGGTTCCGGTCGGGCGAATTCGTGATGATCGGCCTGATGGGCGACCCGGACCCGGTGACGGGCAAGCAGAAACCCCTGCTGCGCGCCTATTCCATCGCCTCGCCATCCTGGGATGATGAATTGGAGTTCTACTCCATCAAGGTGCCGGACGGCCCCCTGACCTCCCGTCTCCAGCATATCCAGGTCGGAGACCAGATCATCCTGCGCCCCAAGCCCGTGGGCACGCTGGTGCATGATGCGCTTCTGCCCGGCAAGCGGCTGTGGCTGTTCGCGACCGGCACCGGCTTCGCCCCCTTCGCCTCGCTCCTGCGCGAGCCGCAGACCTACGAGGATTACGACGAGGTCATCGTGACCCATACCTGCCGCGAGGTGGGAGAACTGACCTATGGCGCCGAGTTGATCGAGAACCTGCGCCACGACGACCTGCTGGCCGAACTGATGGGAGAGGGCTTCCACGAGAAGCTGCGCTACTACCCCACCACAACGCGAGAACAGAGCCCGAAGATGGGCCGAATCACCGACCTGATGCGGTCGGGCGCGTGTTTCGCCGATCTGGGCGTGCCCGTGCTGAACCCCGAAACAGACCGTGCCATGGTCTGCGGCAACCTCGCCTTCAACCTCGAGATCAAGGACATGCTGGAAGGCTACGGGCTTGAGGAAGGTGCGAATTCCAAGCCCGCGCACTATGTGGTCGAAAAGGCCTTCCTGGATTAACATCGCCCCACAAGGCATTGGTGCAAAAGAAAAGCCCCGCTGATCCAGCGGGGCTTTTTGCTTTTCGTTTCGGTCCGGCTTACTCGATGCCAAGCGCCGCGCGCGCCTGCGTCAGCGCGGCCCCCAGAAGCTCCGGGTTGTCGCGGGCAGCGTTCAGGGCGCTGGTCAGTGCAAGGCGAACCGGGGTCGAAATTTCGGCGGCTTCCACGGCGGCGATGGCCTGATCATAGTCGAAACCTTCCTCGGTGAACAACGTCGCGAGATCGGTCTCGGTCGCGGCTTCGGCGTCCGCATCGGCGGTTCCGGTCACGGCCTCGACCGCTGCATCGACAGCTTCTTCCACGGCCGCCGCCGCGTCTGCGGCACCTTCTTCGGCGGCTTCGACGGCTTCGACTGCGGCTTCTTCGGCTGCGGCGGCAGCGGCGGCGGCCTCCTCTTCAGCGGCAGCGGCGAGGGCTGCGGCCTCTTCCTCGGCAGCGGCTGCAAGCGCCGCAGCTTCCGCTGCCGCAGCGGCGGCAGCTTCCTCGGCGGCAGCAGCGGCGGCGGCGGCGGCAGCCGCCGCTTCCGCGGCAGCTTCGGCGGCGGCGGCCTCGGCTTGCTCGGCCATCTCGGCAGCCCGCTGGTTCTGGACCAGATAGTACCCGCCCACGCCAAGCGCGGCGAGAATGACGACGATGATTAGTGCTCGGCTCATGGTGGTTCCCCCAGTGGGTCAGATCAATTTCCCTAGGCGGCGTTTACCTTGCACAACAGCCCCGCGCAATGCCACAGATGTGAACTCAATCCACTTGCCCGGCGGATTTCGCCGTTATCCGCCTTGAAGCGCGGGGCCGGGAGGGATAGCTTTGCGCATCGAAATGCTCAGGCTACAGAAGGACAATCGCCATAGCCCGCAGACCACATAACGCGCCGCCGCAACGAGAAACCGGCCCACGCGTAAACGAGCGTATCCGTTGCGACAAGGTGCGCCTCATCGGCGCGGAGGGTGAAAACCTCGGTGTCGTCACACCGGAACGCGCCTTGGACCTCGCCATAGAGGCCGAGCTTGACCTGGTCGAAATCTCGCCCAATGCCGAGCCGCCCGTGTGCAAGATCATGGATTTCGGCAAATTCAAATACGAGACCCAGAAGCGCGAAGCCGAAGCTCGCAAGAAGCAGAAGACCATCGAGATCAAGGAAATCAAGATGCGCCCGGGCACGGATGATCACGATTTCGACCGCAAGGTCACCGATGCTCTGAAGTTTCTGGAAGGTGGCGACAAGGTGAAGGTCACCTTGCGCTTCCGTGGCCGTGAAATGGCGCACCAGAACCTTGGCCGCGAACTGCTTGAGAAGGTGGTGGAACGGATCGAAGGCGCCGGCAAGATCGAGTCCATGCCGAAGATGGAAGGTCGCCAGATGGTCATGATGATCAACCCGGTGAAACAGTAGCGCCGCTTTCGCGCGGCAGGGCAGCTGTCTGCCTTGCCCCATCACCGATTGCTGGAAGGCGCGCTCCACCGGGCGCGTCTTTTCCGTTTCCCGAGCACCAACCGCGACCGCGTGCAGCCAGGCAAACGCCCCGGGCCGGTGCGGTTTCCCGGGCGACACTCCGAAAAAGACTCCGCCCGATGGTCGCTTTCCGCATTGTCCTTGCCGCCCCGCTCTTCCCGGCAAGCGCCACCCATGCCATCGACATGGAGTTGTCCGGCGCCGCGTCTCCATGGGGGTGATCGGAACGTCAGGCCATCAAGACCTGCCAGGTGCGCCGCGTCTGTCGGTGGATCCGCGCCTCGAGTCCAGCTTCGAAACCGGTAACGGGCTGACCATCCCCGTTAGCGTCCGCCTCACGACGGGGGGGGGGCACGCAGGACGGCTGGACGATCAAGATCTCCGACCGATAGCTCCCGGCCCGAACACGCGAACCGCCGGGACTTTCGACCCGGCGGCAAGGTCTCCACTGAATGCGCCTTCAGGCTGCGGCGGCCACCGCACGCCCGGTCAGAACCTTCACCAGATGCGCCCGATACTCGGCCGATCCATGCAGGTCCGCGATCATGTCGCCGCCGGGAACCGCCAACCCGTCCACCGCGGCCTTGGAAAAATCGGCCGACAGCGCCGCCTCCGCCTCCGCCCACCGGAACACGCCATCCGACGCCGCACCCGTCACCGCGACGCGCACGCCGTCCGCGAATTTCGCCACGAACACACCCACCAGCGCAAAACGCGAAGCCGGTTGCACGAACTTCTGGTAATTCGACGCCTGGGGCACCGGGAAACGCACTTCGGTGATGATCTCGCCATCCTCCAGCGCCGTCGTGAACATGCCCTGGAAGTAATCATCCGCCGCGATGTCGCGCGCGTTGGTCTTGATCGTGGCCCCCGATCCCAGGGCCGCCGCCGGGTAGCAGGCGGAGGGGTCGTTGTTCGCAAGCGATCCACCGATCGTGCCGCGATTGCGCACGGCCGGATCGCCGATCCGGTTCGCCAGGGCCGACAAGCCCGGATAGCTCTTCGCCGTTTCCCGCGCCACCTCCGCATGGGTGGTCGCGGCCCCGATGCAGACCGCGCCCGCATCGTTGATGCACACGCCCTTCATCTCGGGGATGCCCGTCAGGCTGACCAGCACTTCGGCCTGCGCCAGCCGCTGTTTCATGGTGGGGAGCAACGTCTGCCCCCCACCCAGCGCCTGGGCCTCCTCCTGCCCTAGCGCCGCTACCGCGTCCGCGATCGTCGCGGGCTTGGCGAACTCGAAATCATACATCTCGTCTCCTCCTGAACGGGACTGGCCTTGTGCGGCGCGTGCCCCTTCATCTTGGCAAAAAAACTCAACACCGACGCCCGCCGCCGCGCGCGCCGGACCGGATCTATCCCTGCATCGCCGCCCAGACCCGCGATGGGCTGACCGGCATGTCGATATGGGTCACATGGGTCATGCCGCCCCGCTGCAGCGCGTCGATCACCGCGTTCACCACGGCAGGCGGCGAGCCGATGGCCCCCGCCTCGCCGCAGCCCTTCACACCCAACGGGTTATGGGTGCAGGGCGTGGCGCAGGAATGATCGACCACATACATCGGCAGATCATCGGCGCGCGGCATGGCGTATTCCATGTAGGATCCGGTCAGAAGCTGGCCATTGGCATCATAGCTGGTGTTCTCGATCATCGCCTGACCGATGCCTTGCGCCACGCCGCCATGGACCTGGCCTTCGACGACCATGGGGTTCATCACGTTGCCGAAATCGTCGGCACAGGTGAAGGACAGGATGTCGACCTTGCCGGTGTCGGGGTCCACCTCGACCTCGCACAGATAGGCGCCGGCCGGATAGGTGAAATTGTTGGGGTCGTAGAAGGCGGTTTCCTCCAGCCCCGGCTCCAGCGTCTCCAAAGGGTAGTTGTGCGGCACGTAGGCCGAGAAGGCGATCTCGCCGAAGGACTTCGCCTTGTCGGTGCCCGCAACGCTGAACGAGCCGTTCTCGAAAGTGATATCGCCCTCCGCCGCTTCCAGCATGTGGGCCGCGATCTTCTTGCCCTTGTCGATGATCTTGTCGAGCGCCCGGTCCATGGCCGAGCCACACACGGCCAGCGACCGCGACCCGTAGGATCCCATCCCGAACGGGATCTTCGACGTGTCGCCATGGACGATATCGACCGACCCCTCCGGAATGCCCAGCTTGTCGGCCACGATCTGCGCAAAGACCGTCTCGTGGCTTTGGCCATGGCTATGGGCGCCGACCATCACGGAAATCGTGCCCGTGGCGCTGACCCGCACCGTGGCGGCGTCGTAGAGCCCCACGCGCGATCCCAACTGCCCCACCAGGTGCGACGGTGCGATGCCGCACGCCTCGATCCATGTGGACAACCCGATCCCGCGCAGCTTGCCGTTCGCCGCCGACGCGGCGCGGCGCGCCTCGAACCCGTCGTAATCCGCCAACTCCAACGCCTTGTCCAGCGTCGCCTGGTAATTGCCGGTGTCATAGACCAACGCCACCGGCGTGGTGTAGGGAAACTGGTCGGGCGTCAGCAGGTTCTTGCGCCGCACGGCCACCGGGTCGAGCCCCAACTCCCGCGCCATCTTGTCGATCGCGCGCTCCAGCGAATAGGTCGCCTCGGGCCGACCCGCGCCGCGATAGGCGTCGACGGGGGCCGTGTTGGTGAACACCGCCTTCAGGTTCACATAGACATGCGGCACCTTGTAGGGGCCCGCCATCAGCGTGCCGTGCAGGAAGGTCGGCGTCGCGGTCGAGAAGTTCGACAGATACGCGCCGACATTGGCCAGCGTGCTGGTGCGGATCGCCAGGATCTCGCCCTCCAGCGTCGATCCAACCTCGATCGTCGTGACGTGGTCGCGCCCATGGGCATCGGACAGGAACGATTCCGACCGCTCCGCCGTCCAGCGCACCGGGCGCCGCAGCTTCTTGGCCGCCGCCAGCACCAGCGCCTCTTCCCCGTAATGGTAGATCTTCGACCCGAAACCTCCGCCCACATCGGGCGCCACGACCGTCAGCTTGTGCTCGGGGATGCCCATCACGAAGGCGCAGACCAGCAGCTTGGTCAGGTGCGGGTTCTGGCTGGTGGTGGTCAGCTTGTATTCGTCGTTGGCCGCCATGTATTCGCCGATGGACGCGCGCGGCTCCATCGCGTTGGGCACCAGCCGGTTGTTGACCAGTTCCAGCGTGGTGACATGGGGCGCGGCCTTCAGCGCCGCATCCACCGCATCCCGGTTGTCCTCGATCCAGCCCCAGTCGAAACACTGGTTGGTGCCGATCTCGTCATGGACAAGGTTGCCGCTGTCCGCCAGCGCCTGCGCCATGTCCACGATGGCCGGCAATTCCTCGATCTCGGTGCCGGCCGCCACGGCCTCGGCGGCATCCTTGGCCTGTTCGCGCGTCTCCGCGATCACGGCGGCATAGGCATCGCCCACATGGCGCACCTTGCCATGGGCCAGCACCGGGCGCTTGGGCTCCTTCATCGGCTCCCCGTCGCGCGAGTTGATCAGCCAGCCCGCCGGATTGCCGCCCACCTCGGCGAAATCCGCGCCGGTGAACACCGCCAGCACGCCGGGCATCGCCAGTGCGGGCCCGGTGTCGATCGACACGATCCGCCCATTGGCCACCGTCGAGCGGACCATCACCGCATGCGCCTGCCCCTGCTTGGACAGGTCGTCGGTATATTGCCCGGTCCCACTCAGGAACCGCACATCCTCGCGCCGCTTCACGCTGGCGCCGATACCACTATCCTTCGGCATGGTCTGGTCTCCCTTTCACTGAAACCCGCCGCTCACCACGATAGGGAGCGGTCCGGGTTCCGGGGCCTCCCGCCCCTTCATCTTTCCGAAAATACTCATCTTCCCTGCCCGCCTTCCCCACGCGCGCACGGTCGAAATCACTCCGCCGCCACCGCAGCTACATCCTGCCCGGACGCCGCCATGATCGCCTTCACGATGTTGTGATAGCCGGTGCAGCGGCAGATATTGCCCTCCAGGTAGTCGCGCACCTCGTGCTCGGAAGGCTTGGGGTTGTCCTTCAGCAGCGCCGCCGCCGACATCACCATGCCCGGCGTGCAGAAGCCGCATTGCAGCCCGTGATGATCCTGAAACGCCTGCTGGATCACCGAAAGCGAGCCATCCGCGTTCGCCATCCCCTCGATCGTGCGCACCTCCGCGCCCTCCAGATCGACGGCCAGCGCGGTGCAGCTTTTCACCGCGTCACCATTCACATGCACCACGCAGGCGCCGCACTGGCTGGTGTCGCAGCCGATATGCGTGCCGGTCAGCCGCAGGCCCTCCCGCAGGAATTCACTGAGCAATGTGCGCCCTTCGACGCGGCCCGTAACGGACTTGCCATTCACGGTCATCGTGACTTCGGTCATGAAGCCCTCCCTTGTTGATTGCACCTATCCAAGCACGGATCGGGCGGGGAGAAAACAGGATTTTTCGGCGATTTGTCAGGCAGTTGCGCGGCTTTCGATCTATGCAGTTGCAGCATTTTCCGGGATCGGATTTGCAGGTGCAGCATCGGAGCCCCGCACCGGCCTTCACACGGCATTTGGCCGCTTGTTTCTGACCTTCGCGCGGCCTTGGCCGCCCGTCTCTAATCTTCGCGCGGCCTTGGCCGCCCGTCTCTAATCTTCGCGCGGCCTTGGCCGCCCGT
>CAZTUG010000017.1:0-12183 GCA_964615955.1 uncultured Roseicyclus sp. | reverse complement strand
CTCTAATCTTCGCGCGGCCTTGGCCGCGACGGGATCTCCTTGAGCAAGCCGCCAACCCCCATGCCCGCGATGTCGATCGCCTCGGGCGGCACGCCGCAGATCACCCGCTCCATCACCCAATCCGCGCCGTTCAACGCGGGCGAGCGGGCACAGCCCGGCAGCCCGATCACCACCCGGTCGCCCAAGCGGCCAAGCAACAGCAGGTTCCCCGGATCGACCGGCATCCCGTAGCGGATCACCCGGCCCCCCGCCGCGCGCAAGGCTTCCGGCGCGGTATCGGCCTGGTCCGAGGTGGCGGAGCCGGTGAGGATCAGAACCAGATCCCCCGGTGCCGCCGCGATCGCCGCCGCGATCGGCGCGATCTCGTGGTCCACCACCACGCGCTCGCTCAGATCCACGCCCATGCGGTCCAGCCGCGCCTTGACCGCGCGTCGTCCCTTGTCGTTCGACGCAGCAGCGGCGACCTGCGTTTCGATCAGGCTCGCGCATGTCACCGCGACCCCATGCAGGCACACCGCGTCCCGACCGGCCTCCACTGCGCGCGCAAGCGCCGCCGCAGGCGCCGCGAAAGGGATGATCTTCACCGTCACCGCCAGCCCGCGCGGCCCAAGGCGCGTCCAGGGCGCCACCGTCGCCACCGTGATCGCCGGGTCGATCCGGTTGACCGCGTCCACGGCGTCGGCATCCACCTCCACCACGCCCGGCATGGCGCTGCGCAGGTTGACCCGCCCCGTCGCGGCCTTGCTTGCGACCAGACCCGGCCCGCAGATCGCGGCCGCCAGTGCCCTGGCCGCCGCATCCTCGTGGACATCCTCCGGCCCCAACCGCGCAACCACGACCTCCGCCACCCCCGCCGCCGCCAGCGCCGCGACATGCTCCGCCTCCAGCCGCAGTCCCTTGGGCAGGCTCTGTCCGATCAGCCGCACCGAATGGGCCAGGATGCAGCCCAGCGCCTCGTCCACTGGCGCCGTCCCGAACATCATCCCTGCCGCAACCTCTGCGTGACCTCGGCCAGGATCGAGACCGCGATCTCGCCCGGCCCCGCCGCCCCGATATCCAGCCCCACCGGCGCGTGGATGCGCGCGATCTCGGCTTGCGTGAAGCCCGCCTCTTCCAGCCGCGCCACCCGCTTGGCATGGGTCCGCTTCGACCCCAGACAGCCAAGGTAGAACACGTCCGAACGCAACGCACGCGAGATCGCCGGATCGTCCAGCTTCGGATCATGGGTCAGCGTCACCACGCAGGTCCGCGCATCCAGCCCGATGGCGTCCAGCGCCGCGTCGGGCCAGTCCTCCTCGATCCGCTCGCCGGGAAACCGCGCCTCCGCCCCGAAAGCGGGTCGCGGATCGACCAGCACCGGGTCATGACCCGCCATCCGCGCCATCGGCAGCAGCGCCTGGGCGATATGGACCGCGCCCACAACGATCATCCGCAGGGGCGGATTGTGGATATGAACGAAGGTCTCGCCCTCCATCCCCGATGTGTCGGACCGGAAGCGCGCGGCGTATTCGGCAGGGCCTGCCAGCCCCCGCGCGCCGGTTTCAAGATCGACGCAATAGGCCACCGGATCGCGCGCGGCCCGCGCCGCCACCAGCATCTGCAACCGGTCCTCGCCCATTGCGGCGACCGGCTCCACCCAGACCCGGATGCGCCCACCGCAGGCAAGGCCCACCGCGAAGGCCTCGTCATCCGAAACGCCGAAGTCCAGCATCCGGCCCGCGGTGGCGCCGACCATCTCCATCGCCTCGACCACCACCGCGCCCTCGACGCAGCCGCCCGAAACCGATCCCGCCATCTCGCCGTCACCCGACACCACCAGTTGCGCGCCCACCCGGCGCGGCGCGGACCCCCAGGTTTCCACCACCGTCGCCAACACGGCCCCGCGCCCCGCGCGGTGCCAGTCCAGCGCCATCTCCGGCATGTTGTCGATGCTGTCAGACATGAAAAAGGCCCCTCCACCGCCGAACGATGGAGGAGCCCCCGCGCCTTGTCAAAGGCAGACGCCTCAGTTCGAGGCGACCTGCAACAGGTCCGTCACACGGCGCACGGCCACGCGGCGATTGAGACGCTCATCGGCAAGGGTCGGCACGCGCAGGTAATCCTCGCCATAGCCCTGGATCACCATGTTCTGCGCCGGAACGCCAAAATATTGCGCCAGCGCCAGCGCCACCGATTCCGCGCGGCGATCCGACAGGGCAAGGTTGAACGCGCCGCTGCCGACCGCATCGGTATGACCCTCCACCAGGAACACCTCGCGCGGGTTGCGCGCGATCGCGTCGGACATGTAGCGCCCCAGCGCCAGCAGCGGTTGCGCCTGATCGGGGCCGATCGCGGCCGAGCCACTGGCAAAGGTCAGGTTCTCCAGATCGACCACCGGGGCCAGTTCACGCACGGCCCGGATCGACCGGATCTGCGCCAGCGAGAACGCCCGGTCATAGCCGCCCTGCCCTTCCAGCGCGCGGCGCAGCGCATCGGCATCATTGGCGATGATCGGGGTCGAGGCCACCGGACGCACCTGCGGCAGTTGCGAGATCACCACCGGCTGAACCGGCACGGTATCGTCGATCAGGACAGTGCGGATACCGTTCGGCGCCACATAGGTCCGCTGGATGATTCGCAGATCGCGGTCGCGCACGGTGATGACCTGGCCGCCATCGGGCTGCACCACGACCGACCGGGACGAGCCATCGGCAAAGGTCTCGGTCGTCACCCCGTTGCCGGGCCGGCGCAGCAGCACGTCGTCATCGCGGATCACCTGATAATCGCCGTCGGGGCGAAGGACCACGACACGGTCGTCAGCGCGGTTGACCACCTGCCGGTTGCCGCCAATGATGGTGCCCACCACAAGCCCGGCGGCCCCCGCCAGAAGGGCCGCTTCCAACGTCGTCAGCCCACCATTGCGCCCGTTGTTGCGCGGCCCTGCGGTCGCTGCGCCCTCGGTCGACACGATGGGAGAGAATTCCTCTTCCGCGCTGCGTACCATGTCTTCGGTGATGACCTCGGTGACCGTGCCGGTGGCGGCGGCCGCGCCGGGGGAAAGGACCAGCGATTGCATCTGCTGCTCCGCTTCGGCGGCTTCGACCTGCACCTCGGCCTCGGCCTGCACGATCGGATCGACCGGCGTCGCGGCGGCGTTTTCGGCTGCGTCGGCAGCCGCGGCGGCGGCGGCAAGAGCTTCGGCATCCTCGGCGGGTATGTCTTGAATCGTCAGCGGCGCTTCGCCCGGAGCGGTTGCGGTCTCCTGCGCGCCCTCCTCGGCTTGCGCGGCTTGCGCGGCTTCCTCGGCTTGCGCGGCTTCAAGCGCCTCCGCAATGGCATCGGCATCGGTCACCTCGGCATTGCCGCCAGTGCCGGCTTCGGCAGCGGCGGCTTCGGCTGCGGCGGCTTCGGCTGCGGCAGCTTCGGCTGCGGCGGCTTCGGCTGCGGCGGCTTCGGCAGCTTCCGCTTCAGCGGCGGCGGCGGCCGTTTCCGCCTCGGCTTGCGCAGCATCAAGGGCGGCGGCGGTTTCAGCGTCCGACTGGGCAGCCGCTTCAGCCTCTGCGGCGGCTTCTGCCGCTGCGGCGGCGGCATCGGCTTCCGCCTGCGCGGCGGCGGCGGCGGCCTCCGCCTGCTCGGCGGCGGCAGCAGCAGCGGCATCCGCATCCGCCTGCGCCGCAGCGGCGGCAGCAGCGTCCGCCTCCGCCTGGGCGGCAGCAGCGGCGGCAGCCGCATCCGCCTCGGCCTGGGCAGCCGCGGCGGCGGCTTCGGCATCAGCCTCGGCGGAAGCGGCGGCGGCGGCGGCGGCGGCGGCTTCGGCCTGGGCGGCAGCGGCGGCGGCTTCGGCATCGGCATCGGCATCGGCGGCAGCACCGACCTCGGCCTGGGCAGCAGCTTCTGCCGCCGCCGCCTCTTCCAGCGTCCGCGCCAGGCAAGCCTCCTGCCCCTCACCGGGCAAGCACTCCAGCGGCGCACCCTGCGCCAGCGCCACCATGGGCACATTCGACAGGACAAGGGACATGCTGGTTACAAGGGCAGTGCTCAGGCGCAGAGAGGAAATCATCGGGGGCTCGCTTCTCAATGGTTTGGGGCAGGACGCAGCTTGGACAAGCCAGGCTCCTGCAGGGTGCTTCATTGGGGGTAACGCATAGGGAACAACATCGTTCCACCGCAATTCACATTCTGGCGGCCCTACCCCCGATCGGCGATCATCCGCATGAGACGGGCCTTTTCACCCGCATCATCCGGGCGGGAAACCGCCTGTGCCAGCCCTTCAAGAGCCGCAATGTTATGACCGGCGCGGAAACTCGACACATGGGGCAGCATCGCCCGGATGCCCGCCGCCTTCGGCGCGAAGCCGTCCCAGCGCAACAGCGGGTTGACCCAGATGACCCGCCGCGCGGACAGCCGCAAGCGCTCCATCGCCGCCGCCAGCCGCGCAGGCTCGTCCCGGTCGAGGCCATCGGTGATCAGCAACACAACCGCGCCGCGCCCCAGCACCCGGCGCGACCAGTCGCGGTTGAATGCGTCCAGGCAAGCGCCGATGCGCGTGCCGCCCTCCCAGTCCTGCGCCTCCGCCCCCGCCGCCGCCAAGGCGGCATCCACGTCCCGCGCGCCCATGTGACGGGTGATGTTGGTCAGGCGCGTGCCGAAGGTGAAGGCATGCACCTCGGCCCAGCCCGCGCCCTTCTGGTTCGACACGGCATGGAGGAACTGCAACACCGCGCGCGAATAGTTGCTCATGGAACCCGAGATGTCGCACAGCGCCACCAGCGACGGCCACCGCGCGCGCCGCTCTTTTCGCGCGAAGGCCCCGACATCGCCACCCCGCGCCATCGCGCGCCGCATCGTGCGCCGCCAGTCGGGATGCGCGCCCCGGCTCGCGGCCTGCGTCCGGCGGCTGACCAGCGGCGGCACGGCCAGCGTCATGGCCGCGATGATCCGCTTCGCCTCGGCCATCTCAGCCACCGACATCTGCTCGAAGTCGAGCGTCTTCAGCCGTTCCTCCCGGCTCATCGTCAGGCTGGCATCGATCTCGATCTCGGTGCCCTCTGCCTGCTCCGGCAGCGCGGGCAGATCGCGCTGGACACCGTGCAGCAAGGCCTCCGCCGCGCGCTTTTCGGCGGGGCGCGCCACGCGCTCCTCCGCGACGCCATGCAGGGCGGGCGTCAGCAGCGACATCATGTGTTCAAGATATTGCGGATCGCGCCAGTAAAGACGGAAGACCTGGTCGAAGATCGCCCGATGCTCGGGCCGCGCGGTGAAACAGGCCCGCAGCGTGTAGTAGAACTCTGCCCGCTCCGTGAAGCCTGCCGCCGCCACCGCGCGGATCGCATCCGCCACGCGCCCCGTGCCCGCCGGCAGGCCCGCCAGGCGCAGCGCGCGGGCGAAATGGGTGATGTTGCGGGTCAGTTGCGGCTTGTCGGGCAGCGCCAGCGGGGCATGTTCCATCCGCGCAGGGAACAAGGTCCCCGCGCTTGCGTCAAGCGCGGGGACTGCGCATCACCTCGGACCGGGCGCTATTGCTCGGAAATCCACAATTGCGCCGGGTTGTTGGACGACAGGTTATAGCTGCCCGCCCAGATGTCGTATTGCCCCTGCAGCGCGGGCGAGAAGGTCAGGGTCGAGTTGAACGACCCGTTGCTGTCATCGTTGAAGTGCCAGCGCCCGTCCGGTGTATTGATCAGCAACACCGTGTCCGTCGCGTCCGAGATCAGCGAGAAGGTGATCCGCCCGTACGGCGCAGTGCCCTGGTAGAAGAACCGGTAATCGGGCCGCGTGATGGTGTAGCCGCGCCACCCGGTGCCGGGGAAGCAGTTCGCCAGCGCATGGCGCCCCCCGGCGGTGATGCGGGGCACCCGGATCGGGTTGATCGCGCCACCGGCCTGCAAGGTGCCCTCGCCGAAGGCGGTGTTCTGGATCGAGTAGTTCGGGCACCCGTAGGACCCGCCGCCGCCGGTGCTGACATAACTGCCGGTGCTGCCGCCGCCATAGACGGGCTGCGCGGGTTGCGGGGCCGGTTGAGGCTGCGGCGCAGGCGTGCTGTAGATCCCCGCGGAATAGCCCGGCCCGTTGCCGTAATTCGCATAGGGGTTCGAGCAATCCGCCGCATCCGTGCCCCAGGCACAGAGGTTCAGGCCATTGGGCTCGTCGCAATCGCCGTCGTTATTGTAGGGACAAGGGTTGTAAAGCTGCGTCGGCTGCGGCGCGGGCGTGCTGTAGACCCCGGCCGAATAGCCCGCCCCGCTGCCGTAATTGGCATAGGGGTTGGAACAATCGATCGGGTCCGTGCCCCAGTCGCACAGGCCAAGACCGTTGGGTTCGTCGCAATCCCCGTCACCCGCCCATTGTGACGGACAAGGGTTTTGCTGTGCCTGTGCCGGAGCGCCGGCAAGCGCACCGATGCCCAGCGCAGCGGCGAAAACAACACTGGCAACGAACAGTGACCGTCCAAAGACAAGGCGCATGACGAAAATCCCCGTTTGTATCAACTTTTCCAGTAAGGCTGCCCCGGATCGGCCTGTCAAAGAAAACCTGACCTGCGCACCCAACGATCCGCCACAGCGGGGCCCGGGGAACACAGCGGCCGCGATCCGCGGCCGTCCGCCGCGCCTAGGACAACGCCTCCGCCCGCAGATCGTCGAGAATGCGCTTCGCTTCCGAGCCCTGCACCTTCTGGATATCATCCTGATATTTCAGGATCGCCCCCAACGTGTCCGCGATCACCTCCGGGCTCAACTCGATCACATCGAGCGCCAGCAGGCACTTCGCCCAGTCCAGCGTTTCCGCCACGCCGGGGCGCTTGAACAGATCCTCCTCGCGCAGGCGCTGCACGAAGGCCACCACCTCGCGGCTCAGGGTCTCGGCCGCCTCCGGCACGCGGGCGCGCAGGATCTCCATCTCGCGCGCCATGTCGGGGTAATCGACCCAATGGTAAAGACAGCGCCGCTTCAGCGCATCATGCACCTCCCGCGTGCGGTTCGAGGTCAGGATGACGATCGGCGGCACCGGTGCGGCAATGGTCCCGAGTTCCGGGATGGACACCTGGAAATCGCTCAAGGCCTCCAGCAGGAAAGCCTCGAACGGCTCGTCGGTGCGGTCGATCTCGTCGATCAGCAGCACCGGCGCGCCCGCCGGGTCCGGGCGCATCGCCTGCAACAGCGGACGCTCGATCAGGAAATCGGCCGAGAACAGCTCCCGGTTCAACATCTCGCGGTCGGCGCTCCCCTCCGCCTCCGCGGTGCGGATCGCCACCATCTGCAACGCGAAGTTCCACTCGTAGACCGCGCTCGACGCATCCAGCCCCTCGTAGCATTGCAGCCGGATCAACCGCCGACCCAAGGCGGCGGCGATGGCCTTGGCGATCTCGGTCTTGCCGGTGCCGGCCTCGCCCTCCAGAAACAGCGGTCGCCCCAGCTTCAGCGACAGGAACACCACCGTCGCCAGCGCCCGCCCGCAAACATAGCCTTCCGCCGCCAAGGCGTCCTGCACGGCATCAATGGTCTCGAACGCAGCCATGGTCCCTCCCCCGGGGCTTTGCCCCATCAACCCCGAGGCAGGCTCCGGGGTCAAGCCGCCTGCCTTGCCCCGCACGAACCGGAAACGCACCGTTTACCATATCTTTACCAACTCCCGCCGATTTGCCCGGCCCACACCCCACACGCGCCACATTCCACCACGACATCCCGACGACCGACAGATCGCGTTCCACTTTCATTCGCCCAACCGCCAGAGTATTCCTTGACCATGCCCGACACTGCCACCGCCCATTCCTCCCGCAAGTCATGGCTGCGCCACCTCGCGCGTATCGGGACAGACCACGGCTTCTTCCAGCGCCTCGGCCAGCGCCACATCGCGCTCTTCGTGGAAGAAGGCGACACCCTCGTGCTCAGCTTCGATCGCGCAGAGCGTCTCTGGGACCAGGGCGAGGCGGGGCTCCCCCTCGGCTTCGATGCGGTCACCGCGCATGAATTCTCGTTGCTCAGCCTGGTGGCGATCGGCCGCACGTGGTTCCGCAAGGGCGGGGTCGACGAGATGCTGCAAAGCCTTTCAGCGGAGGGTTTTTTCGCCAGCTACAAACAGGTGCTGATCCTCGGCATCGGTCCCGATTGCGGCCACGCCGCCGCCCGCGCGGCCCACCACATCCCCGGCGCACGGGCGCTGCTCTGCCGCCCAGCCGCCGCGATCAGCGCCACCCATGCGCCCTTCGAGACGCGCTTCCGCACCGATCGCCGCGCCGATCCCGACACGCCCCTGCCCCTTGGGCCAGAGGCGCTGGCCAATGCCGCGCGCAGCTTCATCCTCTTCGATCCGACCCATGCACCCGAAGCCGCCCAGGCCGCCCTCTTCCGCGCGCCCGGAACCACCCGCATCGCCGTGCCCCATGGTGGCGCGGCCCTCGGTCACACCCTCGCACGGGCCGAGACGCTGGTGCCGCTCACCCGCGCGTTGGCCGACGCAACCGGCGACACGCTCGACGCCCGCCGCATCCGCGCCCTGCTGCGTCCGGGCCTGCGCCGCGATCCCGGCTACCGCGCGCGTCTTGCAGCACGCCTTGCCGCACGTCGTGCCATGCGCCTTGCCGCGCGGGCACGGCGCTAGTCGCGCAGCCCGCCCGCCTCCTCGACGAAGGCCACCACCTCCGCCACCCCGCGCCCCTCGCGCAGGCTCGCCATGACAAAAGGCCGCGCCCCGCGTGCGGCGGCGGTGTCCGATGTCAACTGCGCCAGGTCCACCCCCACATGGGGTGCCAGATCGACCTTGTTGACGACCAGAAAGTCCGAACGCGTCACCCCCGGCCCCTTCTTGCGCGGAATGTCCTGCCCCGCCGCCGTGTCGATCACGTAAAGCGTCAGGTCCGCCAGTTCGGGCGAAAACGTCGCGGCCAGGTTGTCCCCGCCGCTCTCGATGAAGATCACGTCAAGGTCGGGAATGCGCGCCCGGAACGCCGCGATCGCGGCAAGGTTGATCGAGGCATCCTCCCGGATCGCCGTATGCGGACAGCCCCCTGTCTCCACCCCCCGGATCCGGTCCGCCGGCAAAACCTGCGCCCGCAGCAGGAATTCCGCATCCTCCGCCGTGTAGATATCGTTGGTGATGACGGCCACCGAATACCGCTCCGCCAGCGCGCGCGCCAGGGCCGCCGTCAACGTCGTCTTGCCTGCCCCCACCGGCCCGCCGATGCCGACGCGCAAGGGTCCATTCACCGATCCCATGATTGCTCCAATTCCCCTGCAATTCGCTTCAAATGCCCCGCGCCCCCTTCATCTATCCGGAAATACTCCAGGGGGCTTGGGGGGCTGGCCCCCCAAATGTCCACCTGCGCAACGGGCACGGCCGCAACCACTGCGGCATCCTGCGCGCACCGACCGGATCTGCCGCGCCACGCCGTCAGGTGCGGAAGATGCGCACCTCCAGACCCTCATGCTCCATCGCCGCCAGATCCGCGCCGAAGGCCGCCTGCCCGATCCCCGGCAACCCCGACGCGACAACCTCCGCCGCCAGATCGGCCACCGGTTCTTGCAAGGCCGCGAGGATCCGCTGCCCCTCCGCCTGCCCCAATGGCACGAAGCGCACGGCGGCCGAGACGAGAGTGCCGGCAAACCCTTGCAGATACAGCGCCGCCACAACCTCCGCCTCAAGATCCAACCCGCGCGCAGCCCGTCCGAACACGACCGGATAGGCCCGCGCCACGCCATCGCCCTCGCCCAACTCCGCCAATGTCGCGGCCAGCGCCGCGCCCTGATCGCGCGTCTCGTCCCAGCGCTCGCGCGATCCCGCCAGCGCGCGCGCCAGGTCGCCAAGGGCCGACAGGTCCGCATCCGGCGCCATGGCCGCCACCATCAGCGCCGCATCGGTCCGCCCCGCGCCCACGCGCAACACGCCCTCGATCCACGCCCGCACCGAGGGACCGTCCGCGACGCGACCGAGGGCAATCTCCGCCTCCAACCCGTGCGAATAGGCATAGGCCGAGACCGGGAAGGCGGGCGACAGCCATTGCATCACCCGCAACAGCGCCTCCGCACGGGGCCCGCTCAACGGCCAGGCCCGCGATCGTGCCCAGGGTCGTCCCCGTGCCCAGGGGCATGAACGTGCTCATGAACGTGATCGTGAACGTGATCGTGCCCAGGCTCATGAACATGATCGTGATCGTGGTCATGCCCCGCTCCGTCGTCCGGCCCATGGGAATGCCCATGGGTGCGTCCGAAGCCGTAGGCCCCGCCTTCGGGGTGGAACGGCGCGTCGACCCGCACCACCACGGCCCCCAACTGCGCCAGCATGCCCGCCAGCACATGGTCGTCGCGGATCAGCAGATGGTCCGCCGCCACCTCGCAGGGCGTGTGCCGGTTGCCGATATGCCAGGCCAGCCGCACCAGGTCGCCCTCGATCCGCAACAACGGCTCCGCCGCCGCGGCCACCTCGATCAGGTCCCCCTCCGCCGTGTGCAGCGCGTCCCCCGGCTCCAGCGATACGGTCTGCGGCAGGTCGACCATCACGGCCGCGCCAGCCTCTGTCTGCAGACGTTTGCGGCGCAGGAACCGGCCCTCGTAATCCAGCACCACCCGGTCCTTGGGCGTGCCGGCCCAGGTCCCGGCACGCAGCACGCTGCCCGCGCGTGGCACGCGTGGCGCGCGTTGGGTAGTTTCCGCCGATGCCTTCGCCATGCCCGGGCCTCCTGTCCTGCGCGCGTCTTCGGCCGCACGCCGCTGCGTTCAGCTTACGGCCTGCCACCGGCCCCGCAATCCCCGAGTGCCGCGCCGCCACGAAAAAGCCCCGCCGGACCGTCAGGTCGGGCGGGGCACAAGCCGGAAGCTTCGGAGACTGCCTTAAAGATAGGCGCGCGCGACATGGCGCACGAGGTCGGTCCGGCGCAGCCCGCGTGCCGCCAGCTGTTCGTCGCTCAGCGCGGCCAGATGCTCGTATTCGGACGCACAGGACCGCGCCCGGGCCAGATCGGTGAAGAAGGCATCGAAACGCTGGAACAGCGACCGGCGCGCGGGACGCGGCGCGTGATGGGCACTGGTATTCGTGGTGATGGCGGCCATGGGGTGTTCCTCGACAATCGGGAGTGACTTCTGATACCTCGAAGATAGGTCAGCACAGCAGACTTAACCCCCGACAATCCCGCAATGCCGCGTTGCACTGGGCGCAAGGATGGAAAACGCAACGATGACATAGGTTTGAAAGCTGTTCTTCATGTCCGGATACCGCCGCCGGATACCGCCAGTGCGACCCCGGGGTGCGACCGCGGCGCGGTTCAATACAGGAAATAGCGCTGCGCCATCGGCAATTCGCGCGCCGCCTCGCAGGTCAGGATCTCGCCATCCGCGCGCACCTCGTAGGTTTCCGGATCGACATGCACCTCGGGCGTGGCGGCGTTGTGGATCATGTCCCGCTTGCCGATCCCGCGCGTGCCCTCCACCGGCACCGTTTCCTTGTGCAACCCCAGTGAACCGCCGATCCCCGCCGCCTGCGCCGCCGCACTGACGAACAGCACCGCGGAACGTTCGACCGACCGCCCGAAGGCCCCGAACATCGGGCGCGCGTAAACCGGCTGCGGTGTCGGGATCGAGGCGTTCGGATCGCCCATCTGCGCCATCACGATGGAGCCGCCGATCAGCACCATTTCCGGCTTCACCCCGAAAAAGGCCGGCGACCACAACACCAGGTCGGCGCGCTTGCCCTCCTGCACCGACCCGATCTCGCGCGCCATGCCATGCACGATCGCCGGGTTGATGGTGTATTTGGCGATGTAGCGCTTCACGCGGGCATTGTCGTTGTCGCCCATTTCCTCCGCCAGCCGCCCGCGCTGCTGCCGCATCTTGTCCGCCGTCTGCCAGGTGCGGATGATGACCTCCCCCACGCGCCCCATGGCCTGACTGTCCGAGGCCATGACGGAAAACGCGCCCATGTCGTGCAGGATATCCTCCGCCGCGATGGTTTCCTTGCGGATGCGGGATTCCGCGAAGGCCACGTCCTCGGGGATGGATTTGTCGAGGTGATGGCACACCATCAACATGTCCAGATGCTCCTCCAGCGTGTTCACGGTGTAGGGCATCGTCGGATTGGTCGAAGACGGCAGGATGTTCTGATACCCCACCACCTTCATGATGTCGGGCGCGTGGCCGCCACCCGCCCCCTCGGTATGGAAGGCGTGGATCGTGCGGTCGCCGATGGCCTTGAGCGTATTTTCCACGAAGCCGCTCT
>CAZTUG010000016.1:29645-48807 GCA_964615955.1 uncultured Roseicyclus sp. | reverse complement strand
ACATCAGCGAGCCATAGACGCCGCCATTGGAGATGGTGAAGGTGCCGCCCTGCATGTCGGCCATCGACAGCTTGCCGTCGCGCGCCTTGATCCCCAGCGCATTGATCGCCTTTTCGCGGGCGTGATCTTCGTCCACTTCGACGATGAACATGTGTTCCTGATACTTGTCCCAATGGCCCGAGGCGACCCACAGCTTGCGGTCCACGACCTGCGGTGTGTTGACCTCCACATAGCCATCGGCGCGCTGTTTGCGGCGCATGTAATCTTGCAACGTGGTATAGATGGTCCAGCCGTCGGGGTGCCAGAAGACCTGGCCCGGCGCTTCCTCCTGCATGTGGAACAGGTTCATTTCGCGGCCGAGGCGGCGGTGGTCGCGTTTCTCGGCTTCCTCCAGGAAATTCAGGTGCGCCTTGAGGTCGTCGCGGGTCTTGAACGCGACGCCGTAAATCCGTTGCAGCATCGGCCGCGTGTTGTCGCCCAGCCAGTAGGCGGCGGCCACCGACATCAGCTTGAAGGCGTCGGCCGGCACCTGGCCGGTATGTTGCAGGTGCGGGCCCCGGCAGAGGTCCATCCAGTCGCCGTGCCAATACATCCGGATCGGCTCATCCCCCGGGATGCGGTCCAGCAGTTCGACCTTGTAGGGCTCGTTCGAGGCCTCGTAATGCGCGCGCACGCGGTTGCGGTCCCAGACTTCGGTGCGGACGGCGTCGCGGGCATTGATGATCTGTTTCATGCGATCTTCGATGCGGCCGAGGTCTTCCGGCGTGAACGGCTCTGCCCGGTCGAAATCGTAGAACCAGCCCTTGTCGCGGACCGGGCCGATGGTGACGCGCACGTCGGGCCAGATCTCCTGCACGGCGCGGGCCATGATGTGGGCGCAGTCGTGGCGGATCAGCTCCAGCGCCTGCGCGTCGTCCTTGAGGGTGTGGATGGCGATGGCGGCATCGGCCTCGATCGGCCATTGCAGATCGTGATGCGCGCCGTTGACGGTCGCGGAAATCGCCTTCTTCGCCAGCGAGGTGGAGATGTCGACGGCGACCTCAGCGGGCGTGATGCCGGCGGGAAAGGCGCGCGCATTGCCATCGGGGAAAGTCAGTGAAATCTGGGCCATCTGATTGGCTCCTCGTCAGTTTGGCGCCTACGAAACGCCCGGTTGCGGGTATGTCCTGTGCGTGTTCTGGCGGTGTCGGCGCGCCTTGTCAACGGGTGGGGTGGAGGAGGGGGCGGACCCTCCGGGGGGAGTTTTTTTGCCAAGATGAAAGGGATGATGTGCCCGGAGGGACGGGGGCGCCGGGTGAGGCGGCACGCCCCGGGGGGAGGGGGCGGCACGCCCCGGGGTGTCGGGCGCGGCGTATCGGGGGCGGCGTATCGGGTGCGGCGTATCGGGGGCGGTCAGGCCAGGAAGATCGCCGCGCCGAGGATCACGATGCAGACCCACCGGGCGGTGAAGATCAACGGGCGGATCGGCATTTGCGCGGTGCCGGTAATCATCCCGATCGCAGGGGCCACGCGCAGGCCGAGGACGGCGATCGCGGTCCGGGCGGTGCGGGCCGTGAAGGTGTCCTTCCGGTCGAGCACGAGGATCAGGATCGCGAAGGGCACGGCCTGTTCCAGCAGGTTCAGATGGGCGCGGTGGGCGCGGGCGACCCAATCGGGCAGCCCGTCATGGCCCGGCGGGCGCTGGAACGGGTTGACCCCTTCACGTTGATGCATGTTGACGCCCACGATGTAGGGGATCATCCACAGCGACGCGGCCAGAAGCATCAGGCAGACGAGGACGGCCATTTCGGTGGGACGGGTGGCCATCAGGCAACCCTCCCGAGGGCCTGGCCGGTTTCGAGCCAGGATTTGAGCGAGGCAGCGAGGCGCGCCCAGATTTTGCCGAATCCGTCCTGACCCGGCGCGATGTTGTAGTGCTCGATGGTGAGCTTGCAGGTCTCGCCTTGCGGTTCGATCAGGTAGACCATGTGCGACGCGGGCGCATCGGGGCCCATGAACAACGGCTCGAACGTCATGGCGATGCGGATCTTTGGGTCCATCTCGGTGGTGACCTGCCGCAGCATGGGCTGGCCGTCGGGTTTGATGAATTCGGTCACGTTCCCCACGGCGACGTTGCCGCGCACCTGGGTGCACAGGAAGTGGTAGTTGGCCATCTGGTCGGCCTGGGTCAATGCCTCCCACAGCGCGTCCTGGGTGCAGCGGATGAAGGTCTGCATCATGAAACCGGGTTCGCCCATGCGGTGAGCCCTTTCGAGTTTGGTCTTCAGATCGGAGAGGGATTGCGCGTGCGGCCGCAGGAAGGGTGCGACCCAGCGGTCCAGCATTTCCTGAAGCGGCAGCGCGTTGAGATAGTGGTATTTGAACCGCCCGCGCCGGGTGGTGACGATGAGGGCGGCGTCTTCGAGCACCTTGAGGTGCTTCATCACGCCGAAGCGCGACATCTCGAATTGAGGTTCGAGGTCGGTGAGGGTCTGGCCGTCGCGCGCCCGCAGGCTGTCGAGGATGGCGCGGCGGGCAGGGTCGCTGAGGGCTTTGAAGATCGTATCCATGGCAGCCTTATGCGTGATTCTTTAATCACGTGACAAGATGGTCACTTGTTTTGGGAGCAATGGCGAGCCTCCGCCCATGGTGCCATTGCGGGATTGCGGCTGCGGTCGGAGCGGGGCAGGGTCCGCCGGGAAAAACCCGTGACGACCGCAAAAGGGGCAGACCATGTCAGAGCCGGAGTTTCTTGAGACCAGCGCCGGGCGCAGGCTGGCCTATCACAAGTTCGGCGGGCGTCGCGTGGGGGTGGTGTTCCTTGGCGGCCTCCGCTCGGACATGACGGGCACCAAGGCGGTGCATCTGGAAGGCTGGGCGCGCCGGTCGGGCCGCGAATTCCTGCGCTTCGATTATTCGGGGCATGGCCAGAGTTCGGGCAGGTTCGAGGATGGCGCGGTCAGCGAATGGGCGGAGGATGCGATCCATGCCATCGAGGCGCTGACGGAAGGGCCGCAGGTTCTGGTCGGGTCGTCGATGGGCGGCTGGGTGGCGCTGCTGCTGGCCAAATACAGGCCGGAGACATTGGCGGGTCTTGTGACCATTGCCGCCGCGCCCGATTTCACCGAGATCGGCTATTGGGAGCAGTGGAGCGAGGCGGAGCGCAAGGCGATCAAGGAGAAGGGGCGGATCGCCCTGCCATCGGAATATGGCGACGCGCTGGTGATCACCAGGAAGATGATCGAGGACGGGCGCACCATTCGCGTGTTGACCGAGCCGCTGCGCATCGATGTGCCGGTGCGGCTGCTGCAGGGCACCGCCGATACCGACGTGCCGCCCGAGGTCGCGCTGCGCCTTCTCGACCATCTGGACGGACCGGACATCCACCTTGAACTGGTAAAGGACGCCGATCACAGGTTTTCGGACCCTGCCTGTCTGGATACACTGACCCGTGCGGTGGAAGAGGTGGTGGTGCATGCGTAGCGTTGGACGGTTCATCGGGCGGACGATCCTTGCCCTTGTCGTGCTGGGCGCGGCGTTCTGGTATCTTGGCCCGCGCGAGATGGTGGAGCGGGGTCCGGAGGTCATGCCCGACCTGACCGATCCCGCCGGCTGGCTGGCGGCGCGTGAAGCGATGTTCGATGACATCACGCCGGGGACGCAGGCGCGGATTATTTGGGCCGGCGCGGCAGGCGTTCCGTCCGAGACCGTCATCGTTTACCTCCATGGTTTCTCGGCCACGTCCGAAGAGACCCGCCCGGTCCCCGATCGCGTGGCCGAGGCCTTCGGAGCCAACCTGATCTTCGCGCGCCTGCCGGGCCACGGCCGCGACGGGGCCGCGATGGCAGAGCCGCGCGCGGGCGATTGGATCGACGATGTGGACACCATGCTGCGGCTGGCGCGTGGCATCGGCAATCGGGTGGTGGTGATCGGCACCTCGACCGGTGCGACGCTGACGGCCTGGGCCGCGACCGATCCCGAGATGGCGCGCGATGTGGCGGCGATGGTGATGATCTCGCCCAATTTCGAGTTGGCGAACCCGGCGGGCACGCTGCTGGAATGGCCGATGGCGCGGGTCTGGTTGCCTTGGGTCGTCGGGGCCGAACGGCGCTTCGAGCCGCATAACGAACAGCATGGCACGTTCTGGACCACCGCCTATCCGACCAGCGCCACGGTGACGCTTGGCACCTTGTTGCGCGAGACGCGGGCGCGGGATTTCTCCGCCGTCACGATCCCGGCGCTGTTCCTGTTCGCCGATACCGACCAGGTGATCTCGGCGCAGGCAGCGCGGGATGTCGCGGCGCGCTGGGGCGGGGATGCAACGATCCTGCCGGTTGCGGTGCCCGAGGTGGGAGGCGATCCGGTCAACCATGTGATCGCAGGCGATATCCTGAGCCCCGCCCTGACGGATCGGGTGGTGGAGGACATCACCGCCTGGCTGCGTGATACGCTTCGGTAACGGCTGCCGATCCTGTGTCCCTCGTCCGCTGATGCCCCGGCAATCTCCGCCCACGTTCCGGCCATGGTCGTGTCGTGCGCGCACTTGAACCTTGCCGAAACCGGTTTCGGAAATCACTTTTTACGGGCGCTGGTCGTGGCCACGACCGTGGCGGTGCTGATGGCGTTCTCCACCGGCGAGGCGTTTCGCCCCGGCCTGATCGGAGCCGTGGTGACGGGTGCGGGCGTGGGGGGGGCGGTCCTTGCCGTGGCGCGGCGCTGGGTGGCTCTGGCCGGTGCCGCAGGGCTTTCCACCGCGTTGAGCCACACCGGGATCGCGCCCGTGCAAGTGGGCGCAGGAACAGGGCTTGCGGGCCATATCGCGAGCGGCGCGCTGTCCGGCCTGCCCCTGGCCTGCCCCTGGCCTGTCCCTGGCCTGGCCGATGGCGGTGGTCGTGCACGGCGCGCCGCGCGGGGCGATGACGCGCCATGAACGGGAGGCGGCATTGATCCGGTTCCTGACCGGTTTCGGTTTCATCTTCTTCACCGCGATCGTCGCCATCCCCTTTTCCGTGATGGTGATGGTGATGGTGATGGCGTCCCTGAAGACGCAAGGGGCATGGCTGGCCAATCCGCTCGATTGCTCCATCGGCCTCGGGCATATGTCCCACCCGGGACGATTGCGACCGCTACATCCGGCTGGTGCGGTTCGCGCCCGCGCGGAAGGGGGACGATGCGCAGATCGCGGCGGACAGCCCGTTCCGCGTGGCCGCGTCCGAGTTGAGTTCGGTCGCCGGGTTCGCGCGCCGTTGCAAACGTATGCAGATTTCTCTTGAAGCGCCCGAGCCCGCCGGTATCCTTGCGCCCGGAGAGGTGGAGGAAGACGACATGACCGAGTATCTCAAACGGGGCAAGTCCGCGGGCGAGCGCGCCGAGGACGACGCCCGCGTGCGCATGACGGTCGAGGGGATCCTCGGCGATATCGAGGCGCGCGGAGATGCGGCGGTGCGCGACCTGTCGGCCAGGTTCGACGACTACACGCCGGGCGCCTTCCGGCTGACCGACTCGGAGATCGAGGCGGCGATGCAGAAGGTCACGACCCGCGAGATGGAGGATATCCGCTTCGCGCAGGCGCAGATCCGGCGCTTCGCCGAGGCACAGCGCGCCTCCATGGTCGATATCGAGGTGGAAACGCTGCCCGGCGTCATTCTCGGCCACAAGAACATCCCTGTGAATTCTGTCGGTTGCTACGTTCCCGGCGGCAAGTTCCCGATGGTCGCTTCGGCCCATATGTCCGTTCTGACGGCCAAGGTCGCGGGCGTGAACCGCATCGTCGCCTCGGCCCCGCCGGTGAATGGCGCGCCGCATCCCGCGATCGTGGCCGCGATGAAGGAGGGCGGCGCGGACGAGATCCTGGTGCTGGGCGGCGTGCAGGCCGTGGGCGCCATGGCGATCGGGACCGAGAGCATCCGGCCGGTCGACATGCTGGTCGGGCCGGGCAACGCCTTCGTGGCCGAAGCCAAGCGGCAGCTTTTCGGGCGCGTCGGTATCGACCTGTTCGCAGGTCCCACGGAAACCTGCGTGATCGCCGATGACACGGTGGATGGGGAACTCGTTGCGACCGACCTTCTGGGGCAGGCGGAGCATGGCTACAACTCGCCGGCGGTCCTGATCACCAATTCGCGCAAGCTGGCGCTGGACACGCTGGCCGAGATCGAGCGGTTGTTGCGGATTCTGCCCACGGCCGAGACGGCGCGGGTGAGTTGGGCGGAGTATGGCGAGGTGATCCTGTGCGACAGCCATGACGAGATGCTGGCCGTATCCGAGGAGATCGCGTCCGAGCATATCCAGGTGATGACCGATCGCGACGACTGGTACCTTGAGAACATGACGCGCTATGGTGCGCTGTTCCTGGGGCCGCGCACGAACGTGGCCAACGGCGACAAGGTGATCGGGACCAATCACACGCTGCCGACGCGGAAGGCTGGGCGCTATACCGGTGGGCTATGGGTCGGCAAGTTCCTGAAGACGCATTCCTACCAGAGGGTATTGACCGACGAGGCGGCAACGATGGTCGGGGAATACGGCTCGCGCCTGTGCATGTTGGAGGGCTTCGTGGGCCATGCGGAACAATGCAATATCCGCGTGCGGCGCTATGGCGGGGTGAACGTGCCCTACGGTGCGGGCGCGCCCTGCCGGGACGCGGCGGAATGAGCGCGGTGGGGGCGGGAGGGCCCGCCCTCCCACCCCGGTTGGGGGCTCTGCCCCCGGCCTTCGGCCTCCCCCGGAGTATTTCCGGATAGATGAAGGAGCGGGCGTGATCGGCGAGGTGCAATCTGCGAAGGCAAATGTCACGGCATTCCGGAGGTCCGGGCGGCTTGACGCCGTGGCCTCGGACGACTGTGTCGTGCATCTGGCGCATCCCTTCGAGACGCTGGACCTGGCGCGCCATGGGGCGGTTCTCGATGATCTTGGGCGCGCGTTTCCCGATCTGGAGCGGCGGGTGACGATCGAGATGGCAGGTCAGGATGCCCATGGCCAGCTTTGGGTCGGCCAATGTGGATACTGGTGCGGGGTGTTCGACGGGGCCTTCCTTGGCATTCCGCCGACGCGGCGGATGGCGGCGATGCGGTTTCACGACTTCGTCCGGGTGGTCGGGGGCCGCGTGGTCGAGATGCAGTCGCTTTGGGATCTGCCCGAGTTGATGATGCAGGCGGGGGTCTGGCCGATGGCGCCATCGTTGGGGCGCGAGTGGCATGTGCCGGGGCCGACCACGCAGGACGGCCTGCGGGTTTCGGGTGACGGCGCGCGGGCCTTGCGGATCGTGGAAGACATGCTGGCGGGGCTGGGCAACGATCCGGCCGGCACGCCGCGTGCCGAGATGGCGCGGTTCTGGCACGAAGGGTGTTCGTGGTATGGCCCGTCCGGGATCGGCACGGCGCGGGGGATCGACGGGTTCCGACGCCACCATCAGGCGCCGTTCCTCGGCGCGATGCCCGACAGGCGCGGGTTGATGGCGCAGGGGCATTTCTTTGCCGAGGGCGCCTATGTCGGCTTCACCGCCTGGCCTGGAATGGTCGCTACCCTGAGCGGGGGAACATGGCTTGGCTTGCCCGGGGCTGGGCAGGCCCTTGAGATGCGAAGCCTTGACTTCTGGCGGGTCGAGAATGGCAAGATCGCCGAGAACTGGGTCTTGGTGGATTTGCTGCATATCCATCATCAGCTGGGGGTCGATGTCCTGGCACGGATGCGGGAGGTTGCGGCGTGACTTTGCAATTTTTGACAATACTCACAGGTTTATCCACTGGTTTCGTGGAATTGCTTTCCCTTTGTCGATCTGCAACCGGGAGGGTCGAGGCATGAGGCTGCCGCGCACGCCGTCTTTCTCCCTCACCGGTCGGCGCGCCTTCGTGCCCGGCGGCTCGCGCGGGATCGGCCTGGGATGCGCCGTGGCGCTGGCCGAGGCGGGGGCGCATGTGATCCTGGCGGCACGCGGCGCGGCGGCGGTGCAGACTGCTGTTCAGGCTCTGACCGGCGCCGGGTTTTCGGCCGAGGGCCTGGCGCTTGACGTCACCGATCTGGAGGCCACCGCCGACGCGATCCGCGCCATGGGGCCGCTGGACATCCTGTGCAACTCGGCCGGTCTTGCGCGGCATGCACCGGCGCTGGAGACCACGGCGGCGGATTTCGATGCGGTGATGGCCGTCAATGTCCGTGCCGCCTATTTCCTCGCGCAGTCCGCCGCGCGGGCTATGGCGGGGGGCGGGTCGATCATCCAGATCTCAAGCCAGATGGGCCATGTGGGCGGGGTCGAACGCGCCGTCTATTGCGGCACCAAACATGCGGTGGAGGGGATGACCAAGGCGATGGCGATCGAATGGGGTCCGAGGGGTATCCGTGTCAACACGATCTGCCCGACCTTCATCCGCACGCCGCTGACCGCGCCGACCTTTGCCGATCCCGACAAGCGCGCCTGGATCATGTCCAAGCTGAAACTGCCCCGCGTGGCCGAGGTGGAGGACATCATGGGCGCGGTCCAGTTCCTGGCGTCGGATGCCAGCGCGATGGTCACGGGGACCTCGATCCTCGTCGATGGCGGATGGACCGCAGGATGACCGACAGTCCCGACAGACCCGACCGGAAGGTGACATCCATCGACGTGGCGCGGCGCGCCGGTGTCAGCCAGTCGGCGGTCAGCCGCGTGTTCACGCCGGGGGCATCTGTATCGAAGAAGATGGAGGCCCGGGTGCGGGCGGCGGCGGATGACCTCGGCTATCGGCCCAACGTTCTGGCGCGCTCGCTGATCACCGGACGGTCGCGGATCATCGGGCTCGTGGTGGCTTACCTGG
Organism: uncultured Roseicyclus sp.; assembly: GCA_964615955.1. Taxonomy (GTDB): domain Bacteria; phylum Pseudomonadota; class Alphaproteobacteria; order Rhodobacterales; family Rhodobacteraceae; genus Gymnodinialimonas. The sequence goes on along the minus strand of CAZTUG010000016.1, from coordinate 40,042 downwards.
ACAACGCCTTCTATCCCGATGCGCTGGAGAAACTCAGCGCGGCGTTGCAGGCGCGGGGCTATCACATCCTGATCTTCCTCGCCGGGAACAGCCACGAGGACGTGGACAGCGTCATCCGGGATCTGCTGGATTACCAGGTGGATGGCATCATCACGGCCTCCATCAACCTTAGCGGCGAGCTGACGGAGATGTGTCGCGCGGCGGGGATTCCGGTGATGCTGTTCAACCGTGGGATCACGGGATCGGGGCTGAGCACCGTGACCTCGGCCAATCGCGTGGGCGGGGCGCGGGTGGCCGAGTTCCTGCTGGCGGGGGGGCATCGGCGCATCGCCCACATCTCGGGGTGGATGGGTGCGTCCACCGGGCGCGACCGGCGCGAAGGCTTCGTGGCCGCGCTGCATGCGGCGGGCCAGCCGCTCCATGCCGAGGCGGATGGTCTGTACAACCGCGATACGGCCGCCGCCGCAGCCCGCGCCATGGTGGACAGCGCCGATCCACCCGATGCGATTTTCGTCGGCAACGATCACATGGCAATGGCGGTGATGGACACCCTGCGCCATGTGGTCGGCATGGATGTGCCCGGCGACATCTCCATCATCGGCTATGACGATGTCCCGATGGCGGCCTGGCCCTCCTTCCGGCTGACGACCCTGCGCCAGCCCGTCAACCGGATGGTGCAGGCCACTGTCGATACGCTGCTGGCCGAGATCGAGGAGGGACGAGCTCCCGGCACCGTGACCGAAATCACCGGCGAGTTGATCGTTCGAAGCTCGGCCCGCGTTCCGACACGCCTTGAACAAGGACAAACGCCATGAAGGGTTTCGACCCCAAGTTCCGCGACTTCCCCGATTACATCATCGGCATCACCAAGGAGATCTGGGAAGATCGCGGGATCGCGACCCTGCGCCACTATTACGCGCCCGATATCGTCGTGCGCGCACCCGCGAGCGTCGTGGTGGGAAACCGGGGTGTCATCGCGGCCACCATGGCGACGCTGGCCGAGTTTCCGGACCGGGTGCTGTTGGGCGAGGATGTGATCTGGTCCGGCACGCCGGAGGCGGGGATGCTGTCGTCGCACCGCATCCTGTCGCAGGCGACCCATGCGGGCGATGGCGTCTATGGTGCGGCCACGGGAAAGCGGCTGGAATATCGCATCCTTGCCGACTGTCACGCGAAGGACAACGCCATCGACGATGAATGGCTGATCCGCGATCAGGGCGCGATCGTGCGGCAGATGGGCTGGGCCCCGCGCGACTATGCCGCCAACCTGATCGCGCGCGAGGGTGGGGCCGCGGCCTGTGTCAAGCCTCTGACCCCCGAGACCGATCTGCCGGGGCCCTATGCCGGCACCGGCAATGACGACCGATGGGGCGCGCGGCTGGCCGAGACCCTGACGCGCATCATGGCCGCCGACATGGCGGCGATCCCCGAGGTCTATGATCGCGCCTGCCACCTTGAATATCCGGGCCATGTCACCGCCCACGGTCCGGCAGCGGCGGATTGCTTCTGGATGGGCCTGCGTGCCGCTTTCCCCAATGCCGAATTCACGATCCATCACCGGATTGGCCGCGACGACCCCCACATGCCGCCCCGCGCCGCCGTCCGCTGGAGCCTGTGGGGCAAGCACGAGGGCTGGGGCGCCTTCGGGCAGCCGACCGGTGCGATGGTCTACGTGCTTGGCATCACCCATGCCGAGTTCGGACAGGTTGGAACCGAAGCTCCCATGTTGCGGCGCGACTTCACGCTCTATGACGAGACAGCGGTCTGGAAGCAGATCCTGCTGACTGAGTAACCTTGTGGACAAACTGGGGATAACAAGGGTGAACACCGCCGCCCAATTCCCTGAGGAGAAAGAAGAAATGACCTCAGCTACAATGGAAGCCCGCATCGTCCGCTACGGCGATCTTCGGCCTTGCAGGACCGCCTTCATCGACGCCCATACACCGGGCAGCGACCAGAAGGAAAACTTCACGATCATCGGTGGCGGGGTCAGCGAAGGCGCGGACCAGTTCGTTCATATCGCCGAACCGCATGGCTTCAACATCGGCGCGGCGGGACAACCGCCGAAATGCCGAAACAGCCTGCATTCGCACCGCACCGCCGAGGTGTTCTTCGTGCTTTCGGGGCGCTGGCGGTTCTTCTGGGGTCGCGATGGGACGGCGGGTGAGGTGGTTTTGGAGCGGGGCGACATCTTCAACATCCCCACCGGCATCTTCCGCGGGTTCGAGAACATCGGCGACGATTACGGGATGATCATGGCCGTGCTGGGCGGTGACGACGCGGGTGGCGGCGTGATCTGGGCGCCGCAGGTGATCGCGGACGCGGCGGCCCATGGTCTGGTGCTGGCCGAGACCGGCAAGCTCTATGATACCAAGGCGGGCGCGACCCTGCCGCCGGGCGTGCAGCCGATGCAGCCCATGTCCGAGGCCGAGGCCGATGCCTACCCGGCCCCCACGACCCGCGAGGTCGTCCCTCACCATGTCGCGCGCTACTGGGACATGGTGGCGATGGCGGACCGCGAACCGGTGCTGGTGATCGGCGAGACTGGCTTGCTGCGCGACAAGCCGGGCTTCGAGATCGGCCTGCTGACGCGCGGCTCCGCCAGCACGGCGATGCACCGGCATGACCGTCGGTCGGTGCTGATGCCCGTCACTGGCCATTGGCGCGTGGAATGGTCGGGAAATGCGACGCACGCCGCCGGCCAGGCCACGCTGGCCCCCGGCGACACGATGTCGGTGCCCGCCGATCTGGACCACACCGCCTGGCCATCAATGACCGGCGACGCGGCGCTCTATCACATCATCGCCACGGACGATCCGGCCGGGCCGACATGGACCACGCCGTGACGCAATGGCCTTGCAATCCAATGTCGGGCAGCGAAACTGCGGCTTTCTGCCCGAACAGAGTGAGACGGACCATGACCCGCACCAAAAGACTCGCATTGGCACTAATACTTGCAACAATGGCGCTGCCCGCAGTCGGGCAGAGTTGGGACGCGCGGACATCCGCCAACGCCTCACTCCTGTTCGGCTATGCCGTCGCGCCGGGCGAAAGCCTGGGCGTGGGCTGCACCGCCCCCGCGCCCGAAAACGCGCCCCTGATCGACACCGGATCCCACGAAAGTCACCGGACCGGGGCGTTCGAGGTCTACATCTCCTTCGCCGACAACCTGTTCCAGTGGGAGCCGCCCTACAGCATCGCCGATGCGACCATGCACGTCGGCGATACCGCTTATGGACTGCCGCCGATCGAGTTGAACGAATTGCAAGGCACCGCGATCTACTTGCCGATGGAAGATCCGCTGATCCTGTCCCTGTCCACGGCGTCGTCGCTGATCTTCGATCCCGGGCAGGGCACAGCCTATGCCTACCCGGTCGAGGGGATCGGAGAAGCCCTCCACATTGCACTGGGCCACTGCGTGGGGCGGTGGTCTGCCCTGGGAGTGGCTGTTCCCGCCCAACTGGAACGGTTCCGGACGGAGTCGGCTTCCGCCGGCGGCTCCGGCGCATCGACACGCTATAGCCCCGCGCCCGCGTTCCCGGTCCCCGCGATCGCGCCCCCGGCGGCGGAGGCCCACATCTCGGGCCTTTGCGATGGACCATACGACATCACCGACATCTCGCGCGTTCAGGCCGCCGACATAGACGGTGACGGCGCGGCGGATTACCTGCTGAACTGGGATGTCGTCTTCTGCCAGGGCGGGCTGCAAGGGCGCGCCTTCTGCGGGGCCGCCAATTGTTCCATCGACGTGTTCCTGTCCTCCCGCGGCTATGCCGACCCGGTCCAGATGCTTGGGATCGCTGCGGATTTCGTGCAGGACGGCGCGGGGCGGGTCGGCGTGCTGCTAGACGGCACACCCTTCGTGTGCGCCGACGGTTTCTGCGATACCCCTTGGTATTGGGACGGCACGACCCTTGCCCAGTAGGAGGATCCCATGACGATCCGCACCACCCATGTCGGCTCTCTTCCGCGAACACAGGAGGTTGTGGAGTTCATCTTTGCGCGTGAACGCGGCGCGCCCTTTGATCAGGCCGATTTCGACACGGCCATGGCGGCCGCCGTCGATGACACAGTCGCAAGACAGGTCGCGGCGGGGATCGGCATCGTATCCGATGGCGAGACCTCGAAGATCTCCTACGCCACCTATGTGAAGGACCGCTATACCGGCTTCTCCGGCGACAGCCCGCGCAACGCGCCCGCTGACCTGAAGCTGTTCCCGTCCTTCCTCGATCGCCTGGCGACGGAGGGCGGCACGCCGAAATATGCGCGCCCCATGTGTACGGGCGAGGTTCGGTCGAAAGGGCAGGGGGAACTGGGCAAGGACATCGCCAACTTGAAGGCCGCAATGACGCGCCACGGCGCGGCAGAGGGGTTCATGAACGCGGCCTCGCCCGGCGTGATCGCGCTGTTCCTGCAAAACGCCCATTACGCGACGCGTGACGCCTATCTCGCGGCGCTCGCCGATGCCATGGCCGAGGAATATCGCACCATCGTGGATGCGGGCCTGATGCTGCAACTGGATTGCCCCGACCTTGCCCTGTCCCGACACATGCTGTTCCAGGACCTGTCCGACACGGAGTTCGTGAAGATCGCGGCCTCCCATGTGGAGGCATTGAACCACGCGTTGACCGGCATCGACCCGGCCCGGGTGCGTGTCCATATCTGCTGGGGCAACTACGAGGGGCCGCATGTCTGCGACATCCCCATGGACACGGTCTTTTCCACCCTCATGGCGGTGGCAGCGCACCAGGTGCTGTTCGAGACGGCGAACCCCCGCCATGCTCATGAGTGGGCCGTGTTCCGCGATCGCAAGGCCGAGATCCCGGAGGACAAGATCCTTGTGCCCGGCGTCGTCGACACCACCACAAATTTCGTCGAGCATCCGCAGTTGGTGGCCGAGCGTCTGGGCAAGTTCACCGCGATCGTCGGTGCTGACCGGGTGATCGCGGGCAGCGATTGCGGCTTTGGCACATTCGCCGGGTTCGGGGCCGTAGACCCCTCGATCGCCTACGCGAAACTGGGTGCATTGGCGGAGGGCGCGCGGATCGCGGGAGGACAGAAATAGAGAAGGAACGCGCAGAATCTGCAAGGATAACCTTGTGGGTAGATGGCGAAACCAAAACCTCTGCCTTTACAGATCGCGATAGATCCCGATCTTTCGGGCCTTGTCGATGACCTGCGGTTCCACCACAGGGCGGCCCGTTTGCGCGTCGAAAAACGGCGTCACCCGGGCCTCACCCCGGAGATAGGCGCCACCCGCATTCGCGAAGATCCCGCGCACCATCCGCCCCATGTGGCGGTGGGTGAGCTTGCCATCCATCCCGGTCATGTTGACATGCGCGCGCACCGGGCCCAATCGTTCGGGCGATGTGACCAACCCGGCCAGCAAGCCCGCGAAGGGCAGTGTGCGACTGGTGAGCGTGGTGGCGATGGGTGTCCCGCAACAGGGCGCATAGAACCGGAACGGCCCCCGTGGCGACAGGCGCAGTGCGGCCATGTCGCCCTGCAAGACCAGCCCCGCAGGTCCGATCTGGAGGATCGACACGCCTGTATCGCCCCCGGGATCGGGCCGCCCCAAGGCCACCTGAAACGCCCGGCAATCGCGACAATGGCATACGATATGGGTGCCCGAGCGCGCCGTGCGGCTCGCCAGTGTTCCGGTCAGGGCACCGCAGCGACACGACAGGGCGAGAGCTGTGTCCAATCGGCTATACGGCGACGTTGGTTGCCGGTCCGTCTTCCACCAAGACCGGCTTGGACCGGACGGGCTTTTCGCTGTCGGAATTGGCGTCGATGAAGTCCAGCACAAGAGGACGGATATTGTCGCGCCAGCTTTTGCCCGCGAAGATGCCGTAATGGCCCGCCTCAGGCTCCAGATAGGAGGCCTTCTTGCTGTCCGGCAGGCCGGTCAGCAAATCCAGCGCGGCAACGCATTGCCCTGGAGCCGAGATATCGTCCTTACCCCCCTCGACCGTCTTGACGGCGACCGTCGAGATCTTGCCGATATCAACCCGCTTGCCGTTTACCACGAAGATGTTCCTGGCGATCTCGCGGTTCTTGAAGATCCGCTCGACCGTGGACAGGTAGAATTCGGCCGTCATGTCCATGACCGCCAGATATTCATCGTAGAAGACATTGTGCTTGTCGTAGTCGCTGGCCTCGCCCTTGGACACGCGCAGGACCTGATTGACGAATGCATTCATATGGGTCTCGGCATTCATCGCCATGAACGACGACAGCTGTTGCAGGCCCGGATAGACCATCCGCCCCGCCCCGGCATATTTGAAGCCGACGCGCTGGATCACGAATTTCTCAAGCTGACCCATGGTTACACGGCGGCCGAAATCGGTCACGTCGGTGGCGGCGGCGTCGGGGTCGATCGGCCCGCCGATCAGGGTCAGGGTGCGCGGCTGGGCGGCGGGGTCTTCCTCGGCCAGGTAGGCGGTCGCGGCCAGGGCCAGCGGCGCGGGCTGGCAGACCGCGATCACATGGGTGTCGGACCCCATCGCGCGCAGGAAATCGACCAGGTAGTGGGTGTAATCTTCGATATCGAACTTGCCTTCGCTGACCGGAATGTCCCGCGCATTGTGCCAATCGGTAATGAAGACATCGCAATCGGGCAGCAGGGAGACCACGGTCTTGCGCAAGAGCGTGGCGTAGTGGCCCGACATCGGCGCCACCAGCAGAACCTTGCGGCCCGTGGGCGCGCGGCCCTGCACTTCGAACCGGATCAGGTCGCCAAAGGGCCGCTTCACCACCGGCTTGACGCCGACGACGTGATCGCGCCCATCCACCCCGGCAATGGAGCTTATGGACCAGTCCGGTTTCACGGCCATGCGCGCGAAGCTCCGCTCGGTCACTTCGCCCCACGCGGCGGTCATCTGGATCATTGGATTGGCCACGAGCCCCAAATGCGGGTAGGAACAGAGCGCGCGGGCCGATGCCCCCATCCACTGGTTGGTGACACGCATCGATTCCATGAGGTCGTAGGTGAGCAACTGTCGCATAAATACTCCAAGCACCGTGTTCGGGAAAACCCCGGATCATCTGGTTGCGTGGACCCCCTCACCCGAGCCCCGCTATTACGCAGATGCAGCATTCAGGACGGGAAATCAAGGTGGCACGCGATAAGACGAAGACGGATGTGGGCGATCAGCCGCAGGGCAAGAGCACGTCGGAAGGCGCCGTGGACGGACACGAAACCCTTGAGAGGCTCAATGCAAATCTCGCCCGTGTGGAGGAATTGAGCAAGCGCCTCGTGGCCGCGATGGGCCACCGCCATCCGTCGGATGCGGGCCTCTCCGGCCCCGGGCAGGACCTCTACTTGAAGGCGGGCGTTGCCTATTGGGCGGACGTGATGACCAATCCCGGCAAGATGCTGGAACAGCAGGCCCAGTATTGGGGCCAGGCGGTGACCCATTTCATGGAAATGCAGAATGCGCTGGCCGAGGGCAAGACGCCGCTGCTGGACGATGACGACCTGCCTGACGACAAGCGTTTCGCCAATCCGCTTTGGAAATCGCACCCCTATTTCAACTTCGTGCGCCACCAATACGTCATGGGGTCCGAGGCGATCCGAAAGGCGGTGGGCGAGTTGGAGGGGCTGGAGCCGCTCGACAAGAACCGGGTGGAGTTCTTCGCCAACCAGGTGATCGAGCTGTTTTCCCCCACCAATTATTTCGCCACCAACCCGGACGCGTTGGAACGGGCGGTCGAAACCGAAGGGCAAAGCCTTGTGCAGGGGTTGGAGAACCTTGTCCGCGATATCGAATCCCATGGCGGAGAGCTTCTGCCAACCCTCGCCGATCCCGCCGCCTTTGAGGTCGGTGGCAATATCGGCACCTCGGACGGGGCCGTCATCTACCGCAACCGCCTGATGGAGCTGATCCAGTATGCCCCCGCGACCGAGACGGTCCACAAGACACCGTTGATCCTGTTTCCGCCCTGGATCAACAAGTTCTACATCCTCGACCTGAAACCCCAGAACAGCCTGATCAAATGGGTGGTGGATCAGGGCTATACCCTGTTCGTCGTGTCCTGGAAGAACCCCGACGAAAGCTATGCCGATGTCGGGATCGAGGATTACGTGCAGGACGGCTACCTGACCGCGATCGAGCAGGTGAAGCAGATCACCGGCGAAAGGCAGGTCAACGCGGTGGGATATTGCATCGCCGGAACCACGCTGAACATGACGCTGGCGCTGATGAAGTCGCGCGGCGACAAGTCGGTCAAATCCGCCACCTTCTTCACGACGCTGACGGATTTCTCGGAGCAGGGGGAATTCGCGCCCTTCCTGCAGGACGATTTCGTCGATGCGATCGAACGACAGGTGGACCAGGACGGCATCCTGAATTCCACCTTCATGTCGCGGACGTTTTCTTTCCTGCGCTCCAAGGATCTGATCTATGGCCCTGCCGTGCGCAGCTACATGATGGGCGAGGCGCCGCCCGCCTTCGATCTGCTTTACTGGAACGGCGACGGCACCAATCTGCCGGCCAAGATGGCGAAGCAATACCTGCGCGGCCTGTGCCAGGGCAACGGCTTCGCAGATGGCGGCTATGACCTCATGGGCGCGTCTCTGAGCCTCAAGGACGTCACCGTGCCGGTGTGTGCCATTGCCTGCGAAACCGACCATATCGCCGCGTGGAAGGATAGTTTCCGCGGAGTCACCAGGATGGGATCAAAGGACAAGACCTTCATCCTGTCGGAGTCCGGCCACATCGCGGGCATCGTGAACCCGCCCTCGAAGAACAAGTACGGCCATTACACGAACCCCGACGTAACCGGCGCGGCGGCGGACTGGTTGGCAGCGGCGACCTACCACGAGGGCTCGTGGTGGCCCCGCTGGGAGGCGTGGCTTGCCAAGCGGTCGGGCACGCAGGTTCCGGCCCGCGTGCCGGGCGCCGATGGCCGCGACATTCTGGCACCGGCGCCGGGAACCTACGTGAAGGAAGGCAAAGCGGCCTGATTCAGAACGGCTTTTCCCGGGTGTCGCAGCATGATGCTGCAGTGCAGAAAAATCTTGACTTTCTGCACTGCAGCATCCATATCTGTTGCATCACAGAAAGCTCCCCCCGTGGGGCAAACCAAACCGGAGAATTCCAATGGCCAAAGCCGCAACCCCCGATTTCACCAAATACATGACCGAAATGATGGCGTCCTTCCCGATGGACATGTCTGCCGCAACCGAAGCCTTCAAGACCCAGGCCGCCGTTGCCGAGAAGATGTCGAAAGTCGCCCTCGACGCCGCCGAGAAGTCGACCGAGATCTCGTCCAAGTGGACCAAGGACACCATCGCGAAGATGTCCGACGTCACGGCCGTCAAGAATGAGCCCGCCGATTACACCAAATCGATGACCAACTTCGCCTCTGCCCAGGCCGAAATGGCTGCCGAGACGATGGCCGCGTTCGCCGAAGTCGCGAAGAAGGTTCAGATGGAAACCGTCGAGCTGATGATGGCTGCCGGCAAGGAAGCCTCCGAGGAAGCGACTGCCGCCGTCAAGAAGGCAACCGCCGAAGTGACGACCGCTGCCAAGAAAGCGACCGAAGCTGCGAAGTAAGCGCTTCTGACGCGATCGACCGATACCGGAGCGGGGCCCTCCCCCTCGCGCCGGACCAAGAGAGGTGGGCCTGCAGTTTTGCGGCCCGCCTTTTTTTGTTTGGCACCCTGCGTGGCGGCCCTCGCTGCACCATGGCGTGAAAATTCTTCTATAATTTCAGATGCAAAAGGCGGATTGCATTTCTGCACAAGCAGCGTAGGCTCTGCCAATGCTGCATTGCAACGCCACCTTGCCTGACTTGGCGAATGCGAGGGGAGAACTAGACCATTGGCAAAAACCGTTGACCTGTCCGAGCCGCTCCTGATCAAGCGCTATGCCAGCCGCAGGCTCTACAACACCGAAACCTCGGATTACGTGACGCTCGACGACATCGCAGGCTTCATCCGCCTCGGTCGCGAGGTGCAGATCGTCGACCTCAAGTCCGGCGATGACCTGACCCGCCAGTATCTTCTGCAGATCGTGGCCGAGCACGAATCGCACGGCGAATCGGTGCTGCCCATCGCCGTGCTGACCGATCTTGTGCGCAGCTACACCACGCAGGCCCATTCCATCGTCCCGGATTTCCTGACCGCCAGTTTCGAGATGCTCAAGCAGGGACAGTCGAAGGTGCTGGACAACATGGCCGCAATCAATCCGATGGCCTCGATGCCCGGCTTCGACGCGATGCGCGCGCAGCAGGAGGCGTTCTTCAAGGCCATGACCGGCGGTCTTGGCACCTGGCCCGAAGCAGACGAGCCGGAAGAGAAGAAGGACGCAGCGGCGGGGGCCGCGGCAGAAGATCTCGACGCCATCAAGCGACAGCTCGCCGACCTGCAGGCCAAACTCAACAAGATGTAA